>JBILLI010000404.1:0-6859 GCA_044376155.1 Polyangiales bacterium | reverse complement strand
TCGCTGCGGGAGAGGGGACGGGGGAGAGGGCGTACGACCCCCGCCGGTGTCCGCACGGGATCACGCATCCCTGGGGCGGGGCCGAGGGGGACACGCGAAGACACTGCGCAGCAAGCGTCGTGACGGTATTCGGACCGGTGTCCGGATCCCTGATAAGACACCCCAAGCCTCGCGCGGCTCAAGCCCCCGCCCCTCTCGCCCGCTTCCCCCGCGGATGAGATCCCCGCGTCCCGCCACGTCGTCGCTGCCACCAATCCCCGCGGCCGCGTTCCTTGCGGCCCTCTACGACGTCGCGTGCTGAAATTCTCCCGGCCACGGCCCGTGCGGGCCACCCTGCCGTCACGCCACGCGACCCACGCGGAGGCGACCCACGCGGCCCGTGATGTCGCCCAAGCCGCTGCAGCCCAGGCAGTTGCGACACACGCGGCCTCTTGCACGGATCGCGCAGCCATGTCGCACGCCGAGATGGGGCGCTGGGAGTTCGCTGCGCACCGGCGGCGACCACAGCGCGCCGAGAGAGGCGCCGTCGACGAGCGCACGGGCAGCGGCCGACTGGGACGCGGAGAGCGACGTGGTGGAAGAACGCGATGAACGCGGCCGACCGGCGCACGTGAGAGCGGCGAGGTGGAGGAACGCGATGAACGCGGCCGCGGGGAGCGCGTCGACGCGAGGTGGTGGCGGAACGCGAGGGTTGCGGCCGCGAAAAACGCGAAGAGGAACGCGTCGGGCGCACGTTCGCGTCGCCTCGCTGGCACCCCGCGACGCTACCACCGCCACGCTGGCGTCCTCGCCGGCGGGCCCCGCGCGTGATCGCCGCGCGACCTCAGCGGTCGCGGGCGCAGCGGAAGCCGAGCCCCTCGTACGCGACGGTGGGCGCGTCGAAGCCTCGCGTCGCCGAGCGCAGGAGGTTCGCGTTGTTCGTGAGGGAGTCGTTGGGGTTGCCCCACCAGCCCCCGCGCACCGCGTGATTCCCCAGGTCCACCGCGCACAGGGGATCGGTGCGCAGGCCGACGCCCCAGCACTGGGCGTTCGTGTAGTCGGCGAAGAAGTCCGCCGTGTGCTCCCAGACATTGCCCGCGAGGTCGTAGAGCCCGCCGGTGGCGGCGAAGCTCCCGACGCGTCGGGTGCTCCCGCCGTCGTCTCCGCGGCACGCGTTGAAGTGCGCGCGATCGCAGCTGCCGCCAGAGGTCCCGGCGGGCGTCTCGTCGCCCCACGGGAAGCTCCGCGGAACCGTCCGCCCGTCGCGCAGCCCGCGCGCGGCGTACTCCCACTCGGCCTCGGTGGGCAGCCGACCGCCGTCCCACACGCAGAAGGCCTGCGCGGTGTACCAGTCGACGCAGTTGATCGGGTGGGCCTCGCGCGCGCCCGCCGTGCGCGTCCAGTTGCAGGTGCCACCGTACCGCGGCGCGGCGACGGGCTCGGTGACCCCGCCGTTCCACGCGAGGAGCCCGCCGCGGTAGCGAACGGGACCCGTCGGCGCCGCGCGACCCGCCTCCCAGAACGCACGAAACCGCGCGACGGTGACCTCGTACGCGTCGAGCGAGAAGCTCCCCACCGTCACGGAGCGCACCGGCGTCGCGCGCACCGCAGGCGCGGGCGCGCCCATGTCGAAGCTCCCCCCGGGGATCGCGACGAGGCCGCAACCCGGCTGCGCGGCGCCGATGCAGCTTGTCTGCGCCGGGACGCACGCCCCCGCCTCGCACCGGGCGCCGACGCACGCGGGCAGCGCGGTGTACCCGCGTCCGTCGGCGTTGCAGACCCGCGGGGTCGTCGCGTCGGCGCAGTCGCGCGCGCCCGGCGTGCACACCGCGCGGCCGTAGATCGCCGGCGACGCCGAGAGCTGCAGCACCTGCGCGTCGATGGGCGTCTGCCCCGCCGTGTCGCAGTTGCCCCACGCCTGCACGAACAGCGTCGGCACCCCCGTCACCGCGCCGAGCGGGACCGTGAAGCTCCCCTCGCGAACCCCCGCCGACGGATCCTGATAGCGCACCGAGGCCGAGCCCGTCGCGGTCACCGTGAGCGACAGTTGGAACCAGTCGGCGCCGCCCGCGAACGCGTACCGCTGCACGCGACTCGGCGTCGCGGGAGGGCCCGCGAGGAGATCGAATCCCGACTCGCCCGAGCTGTTCCACACCCATCGCTCGGCGGAGACGTCGATCGGGCCGAGGCTCGTGGGGAAGCGAAAGCCCGCCGAGAGCCCGCGCTGGTACTGCGACGGGAGACGACCCACGAGGGTCACGCTGTACGTCGTCGAGGCGTCGCACGACGCGGCCGCCGGCGCGAACTCGATGCGCCCACCCCGCGCGTTCGCCGCGAGCGCGATGGCCCGCGTGCACCCGGCGGCCAACGGTGACGTCGCGGGCACCGTGGCGAAGGTGCCCGGGGTCTCCGGGGCGCCGCAGCTAGGATCGGGATAGGCCTGGACCACGCTCCGCGTCGCCTGCGACAGAAGCGAATCGGCGCACGCCGTGAGCGTCCCGGAGCACGACACCGAGGCGTCGCCAGGGACATCCACCGCGGGGGCGTCGACCGCGTCCGCCGCGGGGGCGTCGACCGCGTCCACCGCGGGGGCGTCGACCGCGTCCACCGCGGGGGCGTCGACCGCGTCCGCCGCGGGGGCGTCGACCGCGTCCACCGCGGCGGCGTCGACCGCGTCCACCGCGGCGGCGTCGACCGCGTCCACCGCGGCGGCGTCGACCGCGTCCACCGCGGGGGCGTCGACCGCGTCCACCGCGGGGGCGTCGACCGCGTCCACCGCGGGGGCGTCGACCGCGTCCACCGCGGCGGGAGCGACGTCGCCGAGCCCCTGGTCGATCACGCTCGCGTCGGTCGCGGCATCGGTGACGGCCGCCGGCGAGACCGCACCGTCGCATCCGACGAGCGCGAGCGCGACGATGCCGACCGGCCATCGAAGCGGTCGCCGAGAAACTCGGATGGAAGACAGAACGCCCGCGCCCGGAGTGTACTCGAAATCGCTCATCGTGATGGTCACTTCACGCGAGGCTTGTGAGCGCTCCGACGGATCCGTCTCGGATTCGTCGCGCGCGGCTATGTCCCTCCGCCGAGGGCCGATCGATGGATGCTCGTCGGCCACCGCGCGAGGAAGGACCGCGTCCGGGCGTCGGCCTCGCTCGTGCGCCGCAGCATTCGCAGCGCGCGGATCGTGAGCGCCTCCCGCTCCTCGACGAGGGCCCCGGCGCGAAAGCGTCGCGCGTGCTCCCGCGCCGCGAGGAGCGCGCCCTCGGCGTCGCCCCGGGCGAGGGCCGCGGTGCAGCGGTCGATGAGCCGCCGCTCGGCCTCGCGATCGGGCCCGCCCTCGTCGCGCGGGCGCTCCGTCCGCGCCGCCGCCATCGACGCATCGGGGGCCCTGCTCGACGGGGGGGCCATCGCGCCCGCGTCGGCGTCGCGAACGACGACCCGCTCGACGACCCGCTCGACGACCCGCTCGACGACCCGCTCGCGGTACACCACCCGCGGGGTCCGCGGCCACGCGGCCGCCGCGACGGCGGCGCTCACGGCGACGCCGAGGAGCGCCCCCGCGGCCACGTGACCGGGTCCCTCCGCGCCGCGTCGCGGGGGACCGGGACGGGGCGCGCCGGCGCCGGCTCCGCCGCGGGTCCCTCCGCCCCCGCCCCGCGCGCGGATTCGCGCCTCGGCCCCCGCGCGGATCGTCTCGACGGTCTGCGCGTCGGGCTCGGGCCGCGAGCGCTCGGCGTCGAGCAGCGACCTCAGCCTCGGCGGGAGGTTGTCGTCGTCGCGCGGGTCGCTCATCACCGCCCTCCGCGTTCGAGCCGCATCACCGCCGCCGTGAAGTCGGCCCGGGCCAGCCGCAGTCGGGTGTACCCGGTGTTCAGCGGGATCCCGATCGACGATGCGATCTCGGGCACGGTCATGCCCTCGATCTCGACGGCCACGAAGATCACCACGCGGTCGTCGTCGAGGGCCTGGAGCGCTTCGATCACCAGCGCCCGCGCCTGCGCCTGCGACGACGGATCGTCGAGGGCGGCGAGGTCGAGGGCGCGGGTGTCGTCGAGGGAGTCCATGAGCCCTGTGCGCTCTCTCCGGATGTCGGCGCGGCGGCGATAGTTCGACGCCACGCGCGCCGCGAAGGCCAGCAGCCACGGCCGCAGCGGCCGCGCGGGATCGTACTCGCTCCACCGCGCGTGCACCGCGACGAGGGTCTCTTGCGAGACGTCTGCGAGGTCGCGCTCGGCCACGCCGAAGCGCCGGAGCTGCGTGTGCAGCCACCCCGCCTGCGGTGCGAGCTGCGCCCAGAATTCGTCCCTCGTCCCGATGACCCTGCGCTCCGTTGTCGTGTGCTTGTGGGGGCCCGGGCCGATCCGTCACCGAAATCGTACGACGAGGGACACGCCCGCGGCGGCGCGCACCCACGACGCTTCCCACACCGCTTCACGGTCGAGGGTCACCGTCGCGCGGACGAGCGGCGCCGCCGCGTCGACGCGCAGCCGCACGGCGAGGCGCCGGCTGGCGCGGAGCTCGAGCGCCGCGCGGGCCCCGAGCTCCGCGAGCCAGAGCGCGTCGACCTGGGGGAGCTGCACGTTCACCCCCTCGCCGCCGAGGCGGGCGACCGTCACGAAGCCGCAGACGTGGGCCACCGCGCGGGCCCCGTCGTCGGCGGACGATCGCCAGCACGGCGCGAGTTCGGCGTCGACGCGCTGGGTCGTGACCGCGAGGCCGTCGGACCCGCGGGTGACGGTGCGCGGCAGGTCGGCGCCCACCGCGAGGGAGAGCGCGAAGCGAGCGATCGAGAAGCCGCCCTCGAGGGTGAACCCAAGGTCTCCGCCCGGCGTGAATCCCGCGCCGAAGCGGGCGCCCAGCGAGGCCCAGCCGTGGACCGGAGGCGGTGGAGGCGCTCGAAGTGCCTCGGGCGCAGGGGGATCTGCGCGCGGCGTCGCGGGCGGTGAGACCGGCAGCGGCGCGGCGACGGGCTCGGGCGCGGCGGCGGGCTCGGGCGCGGCGGCGGGCTCGGGCGCGGCGGCGGGCTCGGGCGCGGCGGCGGGCTCGGGCGCGCGGGAGGCGTCGAGCGCGACGCTGACGGCGAGCGCGGCGGTGCTCACGACGTCGGCGCAGTCGCGCCCCGAGGGGACCTCGCGGGTGCCGAGGACGGCGCCGTCGGGGGCGGTCCACGCGATGAGCGCGCGGAGGCGGCGGCCCACGCGGAGCACCGTCACGCTCACCCGGTCGTGACGCCCGTCGTCGGAGACGAAGGGGTCGCGTCCGAGGCGCGCGGCGATGGCGTCGCGCAGCGCCGTCGCGTCGGGGCACCGGGTGACCCCTTCGCCGCGGACGTACCCCAGCGAGACGCGTCGCGACGGTTGGGCGTCGACGGGCGACGCGAGGAGCGCCCCGGCGAGGGCGAGTCGCAGGGCTCGAACCTTCGCGGAGCGGGCGGTCATCGGCGGAAGTGCACCTGGGTGATCCAGGGCGCGTTGTTGATCCGGCGGTAGCCCGCGAGGTCGAGGCGACCGTCCTCGTCGAAGTCGGCGACGGCGAGGGGGCGCATGTCGGCGGTGCCCGGCGTGGTGCAGCCCAGCGGCGTCGAGCGCCCGTCGCGCACGCGAAACGCTTCGACGACGAAGGCGCCGTTCGGCTGCGGCTGCCGCACCGAGAGGAGATCCTCGACGCCGTCGCCGTCGAAGTCGTGGGCGAGGGTGGCGAAGGGCCCCGGCGCGTCGGCGAGGACCTCCGACGGGGTGACGGTGCCGTCGGCCGCGAAGCGCAGCAGCGTGCGCGAAGCGGGCGCGCTCACTACGAGTCCATCGCGCCCGTCGTCGAGTCGAAGCCGCGTGAACGGCAGGATGGCGTCGGGGCCCGCGGCGAGGGTGGTGATGCAGCGACCGGGGGCCAGCATCCCCGCGCCGTCGCCGCGCCGCAGGAGCAGGCACCCGTCGGCCATGCGTCGCGTGAGCAGGTCGAGGCGCCCGTCGGCATCGACGTCGAGGAGGGCGACCTCGTCGGGCTGTCCCGTCTCGGGGAGGAGCGCGACCTTCGGCGCGGCGCGGCCTCGGGCCCGGAGCATCACCCCGATGGCGTCGGGGACCCCGACGCGGCGCGACTGCACCGCGGCGACGAGGTCGAGGGCGCCGTCGCCGTTGAGGTCGCCGAACGCGACGTCGCCGTTGATGCGCCCCACGTTCCACACCGCGGGGAGGCCGAGGGCCGCCTCGCCGGTTCCCCAGAAGACGTGCAGCGTCGCGTCGAGCTGGTCGACGGAGACCAGGTCGGTGTGACCGTCGGCGTCGAGGTCGAGGGCGTAGTACCCGAGGGCCTCACGTCCGGCGCTGCCCTCGCGGAGCTCCCAGCGCGTGCCCATGCATCGCCCCGCGCACGCGGGGGAGCCGCAGCAGACGCCCCGCGCGCACGCGCCCTCGCCCTCGCAGGCGCGCCCGCACGCGCCGCAGTGGCGCGGGTCTCGCTGGAGGTCGACGCAGGCCCGCGACGCGGCCGTGATGCAGGCCGTGCCGCCGTCGCCGCAGGGCGGGACCGCGCCGAGGTCGAGCTCGGCCGCGCAGGCGAGCAGGCCGCTCGCGAGCGACCACACCCATCCGCGCCGTGCAGACCCCCGCCGCGACCTCATCATGGCTGACGACGTAGCATGGATTCAGACGGAACGGAGTCCTCCGTCGGACGGTTCAGTCCCGTTCGTCAACGCGTCCGACGTGAAACCGCAGCACCCCCGCGATGGCGTCGGCGAAGCGCGCGGTGGAGGATAAGAACTCCCACGCGGTGCGACGTTCGAGCACCCCCTCCCCTCCCGCCCGCGTCCCCCGCGGATGAGCTCCCCGCGGCCCGCCACGACGTCGCTGCCCTCGACACGCGCGGCCGCGTTCATCGCGTT
>JBILLI010000683.1:0-4197 GCA_044376155.1 Polyangiales bacterium | reverse complement strand
TGTTCCGTCAGGGCGACCCCGGGGACGCGATGATGATCGTGCACCACGGCTCGCTCTCGGTGCGGGTGCGCCGGCCCGACGGCCTCGACGCCGAGGTGGCCGTGGTGCAGGGCGGCGAGGTGCTCGGGGAGATGTGCGTGGTCGACCCCGCGCCGCGCTCGGCGACGGTGGTGGCGCTCGCGCCCACGCTGGTGTGCGAGCTCTCCCGCGACGAGGTCGCCCGGCTGCGCGAGGCCGCGCCGTCGGTGTACGCCGCCGTGATGGGCGCGGTGATCCGCGACATCACCCGGCGCTTTCGCGACGTCGACGCGCGGGTCTCGGAGCTCATCGGCGCGAAGCCCGCCTCTCGACCGCCGCCCGCGCGCACCGTGCCGCCCGCGCCCGCGGCCCCGGCGGGGGCGGTGCGTCGCTTCCTCGACCGCCTGCGGGGGCTCTCGTGAGCGCGCTCGAACGCCTCCGGGCGCTCTCCTCGCTCGCGCGCTTCACCGACGCGGAGCTGCAGATCCTCGTGGGGGCGGCCACGCTGCGGCGCGTACCGGCAGGAGAGGTGTTGATCCGCGAGGGCGACCCCGGGCGGTCGTGTCTGGTGCTCTTGGAGGGCGAGGTGGAGGTCGTCAAGCGCGTGGGCGACATCGACCGGATCATCTCCACCATGCCCACGGGCTCGCTGCTCGGGCAGGTCGCCCTCGTCGACCGCTCGCCCCGCAGCGCCACGGTGCGCGCCCGCGGGGACGTGACCGTGATGGAGCTCAGCCGCGACGTCTTCGAGACCCTGCTGCGCGCGCAGAGCCCGCTCGCGCTGCGCTTTCAAGAACAGATCGCCATCGCCGGGGCGCGGCAGCTCCGGCAGAGCACCGAGGCGCTGGCGCGCATCCTCGAGTCGACCGACGCCGCGCCGGGCCTTGCGCCGGTCGACGAGCTGGAGGAGATGCGGATCTCCTTCGACGAGTGGGGTCTGCCGGTGGAGCGCCCGGCGCGGTCCGCGCCGCGGCGGGCGTGAGGGGCGTTGGGTCAGCGCACGAAGACGTAGGCGAAGACCCGGGTGTTCCGGTCGCCGTTGTCGCTGCCGCAGGTGGCGATGTTGCCCGCGGTGGCACCCGCGAAGGTCGGGGTGATGCAGGTGTTGCTGTCGCTCCCGAACCCGATGCCGACGCAGGAGTCGGGCGAGGTGCACTCGTTCTCCTGGTTGGTCACCATCCCGAGGCGCACGCGGCGGTAGCCCCCGACGCCCACGTTGAAGCCCTCGCTGTTGCAGAAGGGCTGCTGCGAGGGTGACGCGAAGAGGGAGCGCCAGCCGTTGCGCCCGGCCGAGGTCGCGCGGCTTCCCCCGGCGAACACGTCGCGCAGGGAGGTGCCCGTGGTGGTGACCACCAGTCCGCGGGTGGCGCCGTCGACGAAGGCGAGGCGCAGCGCGGTGAACGACTGGTTCACGAAGCCCTGAAACTTCGCCTCGGTCTGCGCGAGGTTGGTGTTCGTGGGGTTGAGCAGCGTGGTGTTGGTCCAGAGGCCGCTGTCGTAGTTGAAGGTGCTGGCGTTGCCGTCGACCTTGAGCACGAGGGTCCAGCCGCCGCCGTCGCTGGTCATGTCGCAGTAGGCGTCCCAGAGCACGCCGCCGGTGCGCAGGGCGTAGACCCCCGACGGGCGCGTGCGCGGCACGGCGTTGCACGCGGCGTAGATGCAGGCCCCGGCGGTCTCGCAGCCGTTGGCGGCGTTGTCGTCGCAGTCGTTGAAGCCCGCGTTGCAGGTGAACCCGCAGGCGCCGCCGTCGCAGGTCGTGGCCGCGTTGGCGCGGGCGGGGCAGGCGCTGTTGCACGCGCCGCAGTGCGCGGTGGACGTGGCGATGTTGGCCTCGCAGCCGTTGCTCGCGGCCCCGTCGCAGTTGCGGAAGGTGCCCGCGCAGGACTGCACCGCGCACGCCCCGGCGGTGCACGCGCTGGTGGTGTTGGTGCTGGCGCAGCGGTTGTTGCAGGTCCCGCAGTGGGCGAGGTCGCTGGCGAGGTTGACCTCGCAGCCGTTGGACGCGTTGCCGTCGCAGTCGGCGAAGCCCGTGTTGCAGGCGTAGCGACAGGCGCCGCCGGTGCAGCTCGCAGCGCTGTTGGCGCGCGGGGCGCAGGCCGAGCCGCACGCCCCGCAGTGGGCCACCGAGGAAGAGGTGTTGGTCTCGCAGCCGTTGCCCACGTTGCCGTCGCAGTCGCCGAAGGGGGCGGTGCACGCGTCGACGCGGCAGGCGCCCGCGACGCAGGCCGCGGTGCCGCTGGGCACGGTGCAGCGGGCGCTGCACGCCCCGCAGTTGGCCACGTCGCTGCGGGTGTTCACCTCGCAGCCGTTGGCGAGGTTGCCGTCGCAGTCGGCGAAGCCCGCGCTGCACCCGGTGAGCGCGCAGGTCGACGCGCTGCAGGCGCCGGTGCCGTTGGCGGGCGCGCAGGCGCGGCCGCAGCCGCCGCAGTGGGTGGCGCTGACGCGGGTGTCGGCCTCGCAACCGTTGTCGAGTCGGCCGTCGCAGTCGGCGAAGCCCGCGGTGCAGGTGATGGCGCAGGTGCCCTGGGCGCAGGCGGGCACGGCGTTGGCCGCGCCGGGGCAGCTCGTGTTGCAGAACCCGCAGTGCGCCACGGAGGTGCGCAGGTCGGCCTCGCACCCGTTGAGGGCGTTGCCGTCACAGTCGCCGAAGTTGGTCGCGCAGCGGCCCACGGCGCAGCGGCCGTCGACGCAGGTGGACTCGGCGTTGGCGAGGGCGCAGCGGTTGCCGCAGGCGCCGCACGCGGTGGCGGTGGTGCGGGTGTCGGTCTCGCAGCCGTTGCTGGCGTCGCCGTCGCAGTCCTCGAAGCCCGCGTTGCAGGTGTAGCGGCAGGTGCCGGCCTCGCAGCGGGCCGAGGCGTTGGCGCGGTTGCCGCAGGTCGTGCCGCAGGCGCCGCAGTGGGAGGTGTCGTTGAGCAGGTTCGACTCGCAGCCGTTGAGCACGTCGCGGTCGCAGTCGCCGAAGGGCGCGGTGCACGCGGAGTACCCGCACTGCCCGTTGAGGCACACCGCGGTGGCGTTGAGCACGGTGCAGCGCGCGCCGCACGCGCCGCAGCTCGCGGTGTTGGATTGCGTGTCGACGCAGCCGCCCATGCAGCAGGTCTGCCCCGTGGGGCACGCGCGCACGCTGGAGCACCCTGCGACGCAGAGGTTGCCCACGCAGAGGTTGCCCGCGGGGCAGTGCTCGTCGATCACGCACGCCACGCACTGGCGGCTCGAGAGGTCGCAGCGACGCTGGGTCATCCCGCCGTCGCCGGCGGCCGTGGCGCAGGCGTTGTCGTCGCGGCAGCCGGGCTGGCAGCTCTGCATCATGGGGACGCAATACTGCCCCGTCGGGCAGCGGTCCTCGGCGTCGGTGCAGGGCACGCAGCGGCCGCGGGCGGTGTCGCAGGCCGGGCCGCCGGGGTCGCCGACGCACTGCTCGCTGCGGGTGCAGGGGGTGGGGCCGAGGTCGCCGGGGGGCGCGTCGACGATGTCAGGCGCGGTCACGTCGACCACGTCGACCGCGGGCGCGTCGAGGATGGACGCGTCGATCCCGGACGAGATGTCGGTGACGGGCACATCGGCGGCGGCGTCGGGCACGCCGCCCACCACGGAGTTGTTGGCGCAGCCGACGGCGAGCGCCGCGGCGCAGAGCGCGATGGGAACGAGAAGTCTATGCATGACAGCGGATCGTACCCGCAGCGTCGGGGGCCACGCACCTTCTGCGCGGCGCGAGGTCCCGTGCTACCCCGTGTGGACTCGGGCGACCCGAGGGGAGAGCGACACATGCGCGAACGATCGGGTCTGGTGTTCATCCCCCTGGTGCTGGTCACCGCGCTCGGGGCCGCGGCGGTCACGGCCACGCTGCGCTTCCCGACGATCCCGCCGCCGACCACGCGCACGGTCACGGTGCAGGCCACGCCCGACGTGCTGCGCGCGGTGCAAGACCTCGCGCGGCTGGAGACCGTCGCGTTTCACATGGAGCGGGTGGTGGACCTGCGCGAGACGCAGTCGCACGCGTGGGGATTGGTGGAGGCGCAGGACGCGATCCTGCTCGTGGCCGTGGGCGAGGTGGTGGCGGGGGTGGACCTCGGGGCGCTGCGTCCTGACGACGTGCGCCACGACGTCGCGGCGGGGCGGGTGGAGCTTTCGCTGCCGCGCGCCACGGTGTTCGCCGCGCGCCTCGACACGGGTCGAACG
>JBILLI010000979.1:0-2657 GCA_044376155.1 Polyangiales bacterium | reverse complement strand
GCTCGCGCGCCGACAGGAGCACCTGGAGACCCTCGCGCGGCAGGAGGCCGAGCGGTCCATCGAGGCAGCGGCGCGGTCGCAGGGCATCCTCGCGACCGCCGAGCGCAACGCCGCGCGCACGCTCACGGGCCTGCTGCACGCCATGGCGATCCGCGAGGTGCGGATCACCTGGCGGTGATCAGTCGTCCCACTCGAGGGTGAGCTCGTGACCCCACACGATCTCGTCCCAGTCGAAGTCGTCGGTGACGATCTCGACGTACTCGTCGGGGCCGTACACCCGGGGGGCGCCGCCGTTGGGGTCTTCGAAGGCCACCACCACCGGGAGGTTGCGCTCCGTGACGAAGGGGTGCTCCTCGATGGCCTCCTGGAAGGTCTCCTCGTCGGCGTCGGGGAAGGTGGCGAAGTCCTCGTCGTCGATCCACACCAGCAGGAAGTTCACGCCATCCTCGGTCTCGAAGACCGCTACTTCGTGCTCTGTCGTCGCCATGATCGCTGCTCCTCGCTCCGGCGCCTGGAGCGCGCGGATTGCGCCCCCTATCGCACAGACTCCGCCGCGAAATCCTCCGCAATCGGCGTGCGCTAGGCGATCGTGTCGAGGAGCGTGCCGAGCGTGTCGGAGAGCACCTTCGCGACCTTCACCGACGCCGCGCGCTGCTGTTTCGCGGTGCGCAGCGCGACGGCTTCGGCGGCGATGTCGACGTCGCCCCCGGGCTCCGACGCCCGAGAGAGGCGCGTGGCGGCGCCCAGGAGCTGACGGTCGGCGGCGGCGATGCCCGCGAGGGGCGCGGCGAAGGAGATCATCGAGGGGGTGCAACGGCGGACCGCCGTGAAGACATGAGCCCCGCGCGCACACCGGTCAGGGCAGGTCGCGCGCGTAGGTCGGGGCCGCGCGCGCGAAGCCCGCGCCGTCGCCCAGCGCGGTGTCTTCGCCCCAGCAGCGCACCGCGCCGAAGAGGTCCACCGCGCACGCGTGGGTGGTGCCCGCGGCCACAGGGCCGTCGCCCACCCGCAGGTCGACCACGTCGCCCGCGGGCTCGGGGCCGGTCATCGACGTTCCGCGCCCGAGCTGTCCGAAGCGGTTCTCGCCGAAGCACCCCACGCCCGCGCCCGAGATCGCACAGAGCACTCGCGCGGTGAGGCTCAGCGCGCGCCACCCCTCGGTGCCCGGCACCTCCTGCGGCACCAGCGAGGGTGCGCCGCTCAGCCCGATCATGTCGAGCGAGCCCCAGCACGCCACGCGACGACGTCCGCCGAAGGCCGCGCAGGAGATCCGCGCGCCCGCGACCACCTCGGTGGCGCCTGACGCGATGGCGTCGGCGCTGAGCGGGTGGGCGCGTCGGTCGGCGAGGGTGCCGATGCCGAGCTGTCCGCCGCCGTTGGCGCCCCAGCAGCGCACCGCCCCCTCGGCCGACCGCGCGCAGAGGTGGTTCGCGCCTACGCTGAGCTCCGCCACGGGCCACGCCGTCAGGAGCCGCAGCGGGGTCGCGGAGAAGGTCGGGAAGCTGCCGTCGGGCGCCGCGCCGCCGAAGGCGTGCAGCGACGTGCCGCCCCAGCACCACGCCTCGCCCGAGGTGAGCAGCGCGCACTGCGTCTCCTCGCCGATGGCGAGACGGCGGGCGTTGCCGAGCCCGGTCACCCGTTGCGGTGCGGTGACGTTCGCGGTGGTGGCGCCCACGCCGAGCCGCCCGCGCTCGCCCCGCGCGTTCACGTTCTCGCCCCAGCACCACACTGATCCGTCGCCGCGCCGCGCGCAGGTGGCGCTGCGGCCCGCGCCGAGCTCCACCACGCCGTCGATCCCCGGCAGCAGCGCGGGCGTGGGCACCGTGGCCAACGCGTTGGCGCCGAGGCCGATCTGTCCCGCGGCGTTGGACCCCCAGCAGAGAACGCGCCCCGAGGGCGACACCGCCGCGCAGGTGTGGTCGCGCCCGGCGGCCAGGGACGTCACCCGCTCACACGCGCCCTCGACGCAGGCCTCGCGGGGCCCGCACGCCCGACCGCACGCGCCGCAGTGCGACTCCGTGCGCGCCAGGTCCGCGTCGCAACGGGCCACGTCCACGGAGGGCACGTCGACGGCATCCGACCCGTCGTCGGGGGGCGACGGGACGTCCCGCGCGGGCGCGTCGGCGACGGCCCCGTCCACCGCGAGACGCGCCGTCCCGGGCGTGTGGCACGCAGCGAGCGCGTGCGACAACAGCGCCGCCGACGCGACGATCAGAACACCCCGCAAAGACCCACCCTCCTCTCGTCGACGCAGGGCCAGACGCGGGCGCGCGGCGACGTCACCGACGGCCGCTCGGTGAGCCGCCAGATGACCCCCGCGACGACCGACGCGGCGCCCACGGCGGCGGTCACCTGCGAGAGAACCCCAAGCGCTGCAGCGCTTTCGGCGCGCGCGACGGACTCCGCGGTGGGGCACAGCAGCGCGCTCTCGGTGATCGCGCAGTCGCCCACCGCGACGTCGCGGCGCCACCAGAGGACCCCGCCCGCGATCATGCCCGCCGCCCCCGCGCCGACCAGCACCCAGGGGCCCGGGCTCCGCGTCGGGGCGACGGTTCGCGCGACGGGCGGCGGGCTGGGCGGCGGGCTGGGCGGCGGGCTGGGCGGCGGGGGCGCGGGCACCTCGACGACCGTGCGCTCGCCCGCGCGCAGCGTGACGG
>JBILLI010000403.1:0-6866 GCA_044376155.1 Polyangiales bacterium | reverse complement strand
CCGACCGGGGCGGGACCAGTCCGAACCGACGCTGGCGACGCTGGTACGACGCGATCGCCTGGTACAGATCCTCCGCCTCGAAGTCGGGCCAGAGGGTATCTGAGAAGTAGAGTTCGCTGTAGGCCGATCCCCACAGGAGAAAGTTCGAGACCCGCTGCTCCCCCCCGGTGCGGATCATCAGGTCGGGCGCGCCGTAGCGCACCGAGGGGACCTGGGCCTGGAGGGAGGCCACGGTGATGTCTTCGGGGCGGATCTCTCCCTGTTGCACCGCGCGGGCGAGGGCCCTGGCGGCGTCGACGATCTCTTCTTGCCCGCCGTAGGAGAGGGCGAGGGTGAGCACCATGGCGTCATTGTTCTGCGACGCCTCGGAGAGGGTCTCGAGGGCGCCGCGCACGTGGTCGGGGAGGCGCGAGGTGTCGCCGATGGCCCGGAGGCGAATGGTGTTCTGCAGGATCTCTTCGCGCTCGGAGACGAGAAAGTCCTGCAGGAGCACCATGAGGGCGTCGACCTCATCGCGGGGCCGGCCCCAGTTCTGTTCGGAGAACGCGTAGAGGGTGAGCTCTCTCAGCCCCAGCCTTCGGGCGGCCCTCACGATGCGCCGCACGGTGTGGGAGCCCGCGCGGTGACCCGCCATGCGGGCCTTGCCGCGGAGCTCGGCCCAGCGACCGTTGCCGTCCATGGTGATGGCGACGTGGCGCGGGATGTTCTGCAGTTCGATCTCGGTCATGGCCATCGGTGCTTTGGGTGCGATTACTACAACCCTGGCTCGGGGCAAACGCCGATGGGGCGAACGGCCGTGATTGCCGGGTGAACGGTCCGTGCTTAGGCTCGAGGCCCCCCAATGGCAGAGAAAGATTTCTATTCGGTGTTGGAAGTCCCGCGCGGCGCAGACGCCGACGCCATCAAGAAGGCGTACCGCGCCCTCGCGATGAAGTTCCACCCAGACCGCAACCCCGGGAACAAGTCCGCCGAGGAGCGCTTCAAGGCGATCAACCAGGCCAACGACGTGTTGAGCGACCCCAAGAAGCGCGCCCTCTACGACGAGTTCGGCGAGATGGGGCTGAGAGACGGGTTCAACGCGGATCAGTACCGGCAGTACCAACGGTACACGGGCGGTGGGGCTCGTGGCGCCGAGGACGCCTTTGGCGGCGGCAACGTCGATGTCTCCGACCTCTTCGAACAGCTCTTCTCGGGCGGTGCCGGGGCCGGCGCGCGTCGTCGCGGCGCCCGCGCGCCCATTCGTGGGGCCGACCTCGAGGGGGAGATCACCATCGACCTCCCCGACGCGGTGCGCGGGGTCGAGCTCCCCATCACGGTGAACAGCAACTCCCTCAAGGTGCGCGTGCCCCCTGGGGTTCACGACGGCGCGCGGCTGCGCATCCCGGGCAAGGGCCAGGCTCCGCCCGGGGGTCACCCTGGCGACCTCATGCTCACGGTGCACGTTCGCCCGCACGCGTCCTACTGGATCGAAGACGAGAATCTTCACGTGCGGGTGCCCGTGACGCTCCCCGAGGCGTGGCGCGGGGCCAAGGTGAAGGTCCCCACCCCGGGGGGAGAGCTCACGGTGCGGGTTCCGCCGAAGACCTCCAGCGGGGCGAAGCTGCGCCTGCGGGGCAAGGGGATCGTGCACGGGCGCAGCGCCGAGGCCAGCGATCTCATCGTGCACATCGAGATCGCCCTGCCGAAGGACCTCCCCGAGGTCGAAGAGATCATCCAGCAACTGGAGCGGGTCGACGAGAGCGACCCCCGCGCGGAGCTACGGTTCTGAGACCGTGACCTCTTCGAACACGTCGCCGATCATCAATCGGTCGACGGTGTTCATCCCCTCCACCACCCGTCCCAACAGGGGGTAGCGCGCGTCGAGGTGGGGGGCGTCGGCGAGCATCACGAACCACTGCATCCCGCCCGAATCAATGCCCCCGAGGGGGATGCCCACGGCGCCGCGCACGAAGCTCTCGCCGTTCACCGCGGTGCGTTCGATGTGATCCGCCCCGCCGTAGCCGTCGCCGCGGGGGTCTCCCCCCTGCGCGACGAACCAGGGGACGACCCGATGCCACGCTGTTCCGCGGTATCGCCCGCGGCGCGCGGCGTCGAGCACCACCTGGGCGGCGCCCCTGCCCTCCTCTCCCTGCACGAGGACCACGAAGCTCCCGGCGCTGGTGCGCACCCGCAGGCGCGCGAGCGGGACCGTGGGGCCATCGACCGCATCGGGGGTGAGCACCTGCTCGGGGTGCAGCTCTGACTGAATCGCGCGAGAGACCCCGGCGGGGACGGGCATGGGCTCTCCCATGCGACGCAGCAGGGAGAGCGCGTGGGTGCGGGCCTCAATGGCAGCCTCTTCGGGCAGCTCAAAGGGCGCGCGGAGCAGCCGCTGTCTCCCGGTCGGGGTCAACAGTCGGTCGAGGAGTTGTTTCCGCGCGGGCGGGGTTCGGGCGCTGCGATCGACGAGGGAGACGAGTCCTTCGAGGAGTTCCGAGAGCACCCCCGGGTCGGTGGAGCGGGCGAGGCCCTGGAGCATCACGGGATCGGCCGCACCCTCGGCGTGGGTCGCGACGCGTGCGATCACCCCGAGCACCCGGGTCTCACCCCCGGCTTCGCGCTGAATCGCCTGCAGGCGCGCGACGGGATCTCGTGGGGGTGTCTCCATCGCGATGCGCTCGGCCCGCGCGGCGAGGGATCGCCAGCGCTCGGTCCCTTCGGCGCAGCGCATCACCCGCTCCCCCGTGAGCCATCGGTCGGCCGTGAGGGACCACGCGCACCGGAACGCGGCGTTCACCGCGGGCGGATCCAGCCGCACCCCTTCAAGCCGCGCGAGCTGGTCTTGAAACGCGAGCCTCACGGCGGCGTCGTCGAGGTCGGCGGTCTCAAGCAGGGTCCGCACGCTGTTGGCCCACGCCCGGGGGTGCAGCGCCACGCGCTCGCCGAGCAGGGCGAAGGCCTGGGCTTCAAACCCATGTCGCACATCAGGCGCGCGGTCTTTGAGGGAGCGGGTGAGGGTCGAGAGGGCGATCGGGTGAAGTCCCGCGATGAGGGCGGGCGAGATCGAGTCGGCGTCGGGGGCGGCGGCGAGGCGCGCGCCGATGACCTGCTCTCCGAGCTCCGACGAGGCGAGCCAGCGCAGGGGCAGGCCGTGGAGGGTGCCCAGCGGGAGGCGATGCCGCTGAACCAGGGCCGCGATGACCGGCGAGGGCTCCGTGGTTTCGAGCAGGGGGGCGAAGCGTCCGAGGGCCATCGGGGCGTCGGTGGGTGGGCGGCCGAGAAGCCCCCGGGCGTAGGCCGTGAGGTTCCGCTCGGGCAACTCGCCGAGGATGGTCTCCAGCAGTCCTCGCGGTGTGCGCCGGCCCAGCACAAAGGCCGCGGCTTCACTCTGGGGGTGGGTGGCGTCGCGGGCGATGGCGCGAAGCTCGGTCACCCGACCAGGGAGCAGCGGGGTGGAAGGGTACCCCTCTTGCCACAGCCCGGGAGTTCGCGCCGTTGCACGTGCAACGTCGACCACGGGGCGATCGGGCGTCGCGACCACCGGGATGTCACTCACCCGGGGGATGTTCGTGACCGGGGCGTCGATGGGCGGCGGTGGCGGGGGAGGCGCAGGGGGTGACGGGCAACCGGTGAGCAGGGCGCTGAGCGCCACGGTGCGTTGCACGTGCAACCGGGAGAGAGCGGGCGGGCGTCTGCGCATGGGGGTGCACCTGCGGTGGGGGAGAGACCGAAGGTGCCATGATCGCAGACCGCGGGCGGTGACTACGAGTTTCGGGGAGGACGCTCGGTGCTCACCAGCAGCGCGGCGACGTCGGGCCAGAGGGACTCGGGCACGCGGGCGCCGGGACGCACGGGGCGCAGGGCGCGCACAAGGTCGGGGCGGTGGTGCATGGGCAGCGCGAGGTTCTCGGCGCGTACCATGATCTCGTGGTGGGTGGGGCCGTCGGCGTGGAGGACCACCTTCGGGGCGTCGAAGCCGTCGCGCCAGGCGATCACCACCAGGGCGCGACCGTCGGAGATCAGGTGCCAGTCGGTGCCGGGGGTGATGTCGCTCTGGAGCAACGCGCGGTGGGCGTCACGGCGGTGCGCGCGGGTGTGGGGGTCGCCGACGTCATCACGCTCCCGGCGGCGGGCTTCTTCGGGGGTGAGGTGCAGCGCCGCGCGCCAGCGGGTGTAGCGGATCCCGAAGTCGACGAATCCCGTGAGCACGAGCGCGCCCAGCAGGGCGTCGAAGGCCGCGCGGACCTGCAGGCGCAGGGGATCGTCGGGGGAGGGAAGCGCCTCGGGGGGAACCCCCGCGATCTGGGCGGCCAGGACCAGCGCCGTGCCCAGGATCACCAGCACCCCGAAGCCCCCGGCACCCTCTGGGGGGCTCCGTCGAGGGGCGCTCCCGGATTGAACCGCCCCGCGGGTCTGCGCGAGGGATGCGAGGAGCGCCACGGCGAAGAGGGCCACCAGCCCGAAGCCCATCGGGCGGAGCGTGTCCAGGGGGAGTCGCCCGGGGGCGCTCACCTCGTGCTGCATCGCCCGGAGCGACACCGCCACGAAGGATCGTAGGGACTCGAACGATCTCGGCGCGAGCAGCCGTGCAGCGAGCGCCACCGCGGCGAAGACCAGCAGCGGAGACAGCGGTCCCTCCAGTGTTTTGTGAGACCGTTGGATCTCCTGCGATGAGGGTGGGACCGATCGTTGGGACACGAACGAACTACCGCAGGGTGTCGAGGATGAAGTACTTGGTCCCCACGTCGCGCTGGCTGCCCGAGACGATCCCGATGGTGTCTCCGGCCTGGGCGCCCCAGCGGTCGCGGGCGATCGTGCGGGCGATCTCGATGGCCTCGGTGGGGTTCGTGGGCATGGGGTGCACCACCGGGCGCAGGCCCCATTGGAGCGCGAGGCGCTGGGCCGAGTGGTCCGTGGGGGTCACGGCGACGATCTCCGAGCGCGGGCGGTACTCCGCGACGATGTCGGCGGTGTGTCCCTCGCGGGTGAACACCACGAGGCCCGAGATGGTGGTGGTGCGGGTGGTCTGCGAGGCCGCGGCGGCGCAGGCGTGGGTGAAATCCCAGGTCTCGCCGTGGGGCTGGCGCTCCATCGCGCGGTAGAGCTCGCTGCCCTCGATCTCAAGAATGATCGCGCTCATCGTGCGCACGGCCTCCACGGGGTACTTCCCCGAGGCGGTCTCGCCCGAGAGCATCACCACGTCGGTGCCGTCGAGGATCGCGTTGGCCACATCCGCGGCCTCGGCGCGCGTGGGGCGCGGCGAGCGGATCATGGAGTCGAGCATCTGCGTCGCGGTGATCACCAGCTTGTTGGCCGCGTTGGTGAGCTTGATCGCGCGCTTCTGCGCCAGCGGGACCTTCTCGCTCCCGAGCTCCACCCCGAGGTCGCCGCGGGCCACCATGATCCCGTCGGCGATGGCGATGATCTCTTCGAGGTTCGCGATGGCCTCGGGCTTCTCGATCTTCGCCACCAGCGGGATCCCCGGGCCCACGAGCGCGCGGGCCTCGGCGATGTCTCGCGCGCGGCGCACGAAGGACAGGGCCAGCCAGTCGACCCCGAGCTCCTTCGCGAGCGCGGCGTCACGGCCGTCTTTCTCGGTGAGGGCCGGCGTGCTCAGGGTCGCGCCCGGCACGTTGATCCCCTTGCGGTCGGAGAGGGGACCGCCCACCTCCACCACGCAGTTCACGTCATGGTCAACGATGGATGTGACACGAAAACGAAGGAGACCGTCGTCGAGAAGAACAATGTCTCCTTCGTGAAGGTCCTTCCAGAGGGGATAGGTGCACCACACGGCGTGCTGGTCACCCGGCACCTCGCGGGTGGTGAGGGTGAACGACTGCCCGTCGATGAGCTCCACCGGTCCGTTGGCGAAGGTGCCGCACCGGATCTTCGGGCCCGAGAGATCCCCGAGGATCGACACGGGTCTGCCCACGCGTCGGGACGCGGCGCGGATGTTCGCCACCACCGCGCGGTGCTCCTCGGGGCGGCCGTGGGAGAAATTCACCCGAAACGCGTCGACGCCCGCGGCGAGCAACGCGTCGAGGGCCTCGGGCGTACGGCTCGCGGGACCCACCGTGGCCAGAATCTTTGCCTTGCGCATACGCGCCAGGATCGCACGACACATGGGAGCCGTGAACGGGTCAAGGTAGGGTGTGCTTGAAGCAAAGCGTCCGCTGGGATAAAGCGCGACCCCGATGATGCACGGCGCGCGCAGCAACATCCTCGACGCGGTGGGTGAGACCCCCCTGGTGCGGCTCCGTCGCGTGGTGCCGCCCGATCTCCGTGCGGAGATCTACGTCAAGTGCGAGTTTCTCAACCCCGGCGGGTCGCTCAAAGACCGTGCGGCGCGGAGCATGGTCGACGCCCTGGAGCGCGACGGGCGGCTGAAGTCAGGCGGCACCCTCGTCGAGGCCACCAGCGGGAGCACGGGTGCGGCCCTGGCCATGGTCGCCGCCGTGCGGGGCTATCGCACGGTGTTCGTCGTTCCCGAGAAGACCTCGCAGGAGAAGATCGCCACCCTGCGCGCGTGGGGCGCCAAGGTGGTGGTGTGCCCGGCGGTGGATCCGAATGATCCCCGGGGCTTTCTCGCGACGGCGCGACGCCTCGCGGACGAGACCCCCAACGCGGTCTTCGTCGACCAGTTTCACAACCCCGCGAACCCCGAGGGGCACTACGTCAGCACCGGTCCGGAGCTGTGGGCGCAGACCCAGGGGGAGATCGATGTGCTGGTCGCGGGGGTGGGCACCGGCGGCGCCCTCGCGGGCACCGGAAAGTTCCTCAAGGAGAAGAAGCCCGAGGTCACCCTCGTGGGGGTCGACCCCGTGGGCTCGGTGTACTTCGACTTCGTGAAGCGCGGACTCGTTACCCGACCCTTCAGCTACAAGGTC
>JBILLI010000402.1:0-6867 GCA_044376155.1 Polyangiales bacterium | reverse complement strand
GCCGACTACCTCGGGCGCGACGACGTCTGGATGAAGCGCGACGACCTCACCTCGCCCCTCTACGGGGGCAACAAGGTCCGTCGGTACGAGTTCGTGCTCGCCGACGCCATCGCCCGCCGCGCCCCCGAGGTGCTCACCGCGGGCGGCCTCGCGTCGACGCAGGTGATGGCCACCGCGCGCTTCTGCGAGGCCCTGCGCCTGCCCCTCACGGCGGTGCTCTTCGACCAGCGGGTGACCCGCTTCGCCCAGGGCGCGCTGCGGGTGAACGCCCGCGCTGGCGCGACGCTGATCCGCGGCGGGGGATACGTCGGGACCACCCTGCGCGTGCTCTGGGAGCTCGCGCGCCGACGGGGCGCGTACCTCGTGATGCCCGGCGCCTCGCACGCCCTCGCGAACCTCGGCTACGTCGACGCGATGCTGGAGCTCGCGGCGCAGGTCGACGAGGGACTGCTCCCGCGGCCCGACGTGATCGTGGTCCCCACGGGGAGCGCGGGCACGCTCGCGGCGCTGAGCCTCGGCGCGGCGCACCTCGGGTGGAACACCGAGGTCGTGGGCGCGCGCATCGCCACGCGGCTGGTGACCAACGACCACACCGTGCGCGGGCGCATCCGGGCCACGGCGGGCTTTCTCGCGCGGCGCGGCGCCGACCTCGCGCTCGCGGCCGAACCGCGGTGGTCCCTCGACCACGGGGTCATCGGGGGCGGGTACGGCGAACCCACCGCGGAATCTGTGGCGAACATCCCGCGGGTGCGCGCGGTGCTCGGGGTGGATGGCGAGGTCACCTACAGCGCCAAGGCCCTCGCGTGCCTCCGCCGCGTCGCGCAGGACCCGCGGTGGAAGGGCAAGACCGTCCTCGCGTGGCAGACGCTGTCGTCGACCCCGATGCCCGACGCGGGCGGCGAAGACGCGCTCTCACCGCGGCTGCGGGCGCTGCTCGACGCGCCCACGCCGTGTTGAGGGTTCAGGGCACCGCGCTGGCGCGCACCGGCGCGGCGCGGTCGGTCATGGTGCCGTCGCCGAGCTGCCCGTCGGCGTTGTAGCCCCAGCACCAGAGGCGGTCGGTGTCGCTGCGGCGCAGGGCGCAGCGGTGGTTCGCGAGCACGTTGGACACCGGCGCGAAGCCCGAGAGCTGCACCACGTTGTCGAGGCCCGTCACGGTCACGGGCATGGGCGAGGTCTGCTCCAGGGTGCCGTTGCCGAGTTCGCCGCGGGCGCCCTGCCCCCAGCAGATCACCGTGCCGTTGCGGCGCAGCGCGCAGGTGTTGGTCCACCCCACGGCGAGGCGGCTCACGTCGGCGACGCCGGGAACGGGTTCGGGCGGCAGGCGGAGGTTGCGCGGGCGGTCGCCGAGCTGCCCGAGGCGGTTGTCGCCCCAACAGTAGACCTGCCCGCTCTGCACCACGGCGCAGCCGAAGCCGCTGCCGACGCCGACGTGCACGGCGTTCGACACCCCGGGCACCTCCTCGGGCGTGCGCGTGGGCGCGGTGGCGCTGGCGGTCTCGCCGACGAAGTTCAAGCCCCAGCAGAGCACCTTGCCGTCTTCGCGCACGGCGCACGAGAACTGCCCTGCGGCGAGCTGCACCACGCGGTTGAGCCCCGGCACCGGCGCCGCCGTCGCGCGCTCGGTCTCGCCGCCGCCCATGCCGTCGCCGAGCTGATGGTTGCGGTTCGAGCCCCAGCAGCTCACGGTGCCGCCGAGGAAGAGCACGCAGGTGTAGCCCGAGCCCAACACCAACCCGGTGGCGTCACGAATGCCCGGCACCCGCGTGGGGAGCACGCGGTCACGACCCACGGGCACGCCCGTGCCGAGCTGCCCGGAGATGCTCTGCCCCCAACAAGAGATCGATCCATCGAGGTGCCGCGCGCACGAGGCGTTGCCGTCGACGGCCACCTCCGCGGCGTCGCGAATCCCCTGCACCTCCACGGGGGTGAGTGAGCGCGTGATCGTCGGCACGCCGAGCTGCCCGGTGGTGTTGTCGCCCCAGCAGAACACCCTGCCCCCCCGCAGCGCGCAGGTGTGCAGCGTGCCCGCGGCCACCGCGCTCACCGGCGCGAGGGGTTCGGGCGCGTCGACGACGTCGGGCATCGCGGCGTCGACCACGTCGGGCATCGCGGCGTCGACCACATCGGGCATCGCGGCATCGACCACATCGGGCGCGCTCACCACCACGTCGGTCGGGCTGACCCCGACGTCGGCGACGGCGCCGTCCGGACAGTTGTGCGCCGCGTTCGTCGAGCACGCCGCCAACGCCAGCAGCGACGCACCCCACAGCTTCACGGATCCCCCACGCATCGCAGTCATCGCGGCTCTCCCTCTCCGGCCGAACTCCACGCACCTGCGTTGCGGAGCCGGGCTCGAACATTCAAACGACGCTACGCGAGTTCGCGTCGAAGCAGGACCAATGTGCGGTCGGTGTCGCTGCGGGTGTAGGCGATCCGTTCGCCGCCGGGCGCGACCGCGAGCAGGCCCGCGGAGACCTCGCCGAGTTCCATCGCCACCTCCGCGCGGCCCGACGGCATCGCGACGTGGATCAATCGCCACCGTCGCCCTCCCTCGGGCGGATCGACGTACCCCTGCGCCACCAGGCACGCCCCGTCGGGCGCCATCACGAAGGTGTCGCGTCGCCCGCCGAGCGCGTCGATGCCGTCTCCGTCCGGCGCGAGCGTCTCGGCGTCGAGCCGTCGCAGCGCGGGCGCCTCGAGCGACACCGCGTAGAGCCCGTGCGGGGTCGTGAGGACCTGCTCCCACGGGCTGATCCACTCGGGCAGCGGCCGTGTCTCTGTCCCCTCGACGGTGCCGTCGTCCCGGAGCCGCACGCGCTGCAGGGTGTCCCATCGCCGACCCTCGCGGTAGTCGTGTGACATCGCCCAGAGCGAGGCGCTGTCGTGACCGAAGAACGCGCGCTCGGTGCTCACCGCGCGGGTCGTCCACCGGGCGCTCGGCGCGGCGCCGCCGAGGTGCCAGAGCGTGACGTCCTCGAGGTAGCGGGTCACCAGCGCCCACAACCCATTGGGAGACAGGGAGATCCGTGTGAGCCCCGTGGGGTGCCCGGGGATCTTCAGCAGCGCGCGCGAGGCCTTCGGACCGCCCACCTCGAAGCGGTTCACGCTGACGCCCGCGAGGAACAGCGCGCCGTCGGGCGCGAAGGCGAGGTCACGCCGCACGAAGCGGGGCGCGGGGAGCAGCGCGCCGTCGTCGAGCCGCACGAGCAGGTTGCTCGCGTGCTTGTCGCGCGTCGCGACCGCCAGCAGCGCGCCGTCGGGCGAGAACGCGAGGGCGTTGGTGATCTCGTGGATCGCGAGGGATCGTTCGAGGGCGTAGCGCATCGCGGCCGGCACCCTGTCGTCTGTCGCAGGGTGCGTCAATCCCGGGGTGGGTCAGTTCGCGGGGCCGAGGAAGGGCGCGGTGACGACGCGCTCCTCGCCCTCGACGGCAGGCTCGGGCGCCACGCGGATGCGCAGCGGGATGTCGCCGTGGAACGAGCTCCGCGGCATCGTGACGAAGATCGGGAGGTTCGTGCCCGCGAGGGGCTCGAGCGTCACCGTGCGCAGCGGGATGAGGTACTGCAGCCCCGGCACCGCGGCGGCCTCGGGCTCGACGCGGAACACCGTGCGGGTGTTGCGCTTGTTCACCAGGTGGATGTTGAACGCGTTGCGCACGGAGTCTCCGTCGAGGACGTAGGGCGCGCCCTGCAGCCGCAGGAGGTTCGTCTCGAAGGGCACGCGGCGCCGCAGGGTGAGCCCGAGGCCCACGACCCACACCGTGATCACCGCGGCGTAGATGAAGAGCCGCGGGCGCAAGAAGCGCCGGGTCTCGTGCGCGAGGCCCTTGAGCGAGTCGTAGCGAATGAGCCCGCGCGGGCGGTGGAGCTTGTCCATCACCTCGTCGCACGCGTCGATGCACTGGGTGCAGGCGATGCAATCGAGCTGCAGCCCGTGGCGGATGTCGATGCCCGTCGGGCACACCACCACGCAGCGGTTGCAGTCGACGCAGTCGCCCACGCCCTCACCCTTCGCCTTGCCGCGGGGCTCGCCGCGCTTCACGTCGTAGCCCACCACGAGGGTGTCGGGGTCGGTCATGGCCGACTGGAGACGGCCGTAGGGGCAGATCGCGAGGCAGAGCTGCTCGCGAAACCACGCCACGTCGAAGAAGATCAGCCCCGTGGCGATGGTCACCGCGAGGAAGGCCTCGGGGTGCGCGCCCGGTCCCACGAGGATCATCGAGATCAGCGTGCGCACGGGGAAGAAGTACCCGAGGAAGGCGTGCGCCAGCGCGCTGGAGATCGCGAGGTACACCGTCCAGAGGAGCACGCGGCGCCAGGCGCGGTCGAAGTCCCAGCCCTTCGCCTCGCGGCGCATGCGCGCGTCGCGGCTGCCCTCGATGAGCCGCTGGATGGGGCGGAACACCGACTCGAGAAAGACCGTCTGCGGGCACGCCCAGCCGCACCACACGCGCCCGAGGATGGTGGTCACGAGGATCAGCGACACGCCGATGCCCGCGAGCAGGAAGAACAGCAGAAAGCCGTCCTGGGCGTTGAAGAGCCGGCCCATGAGGTAGAAGCGTCGGCCGGGGAGGTCGAGCAGCACCGCGGGGTTGCCGCCGAGCCGGATCCACGGAAGTGCGAGGTACACCGCAAGCAGCACGCCGAAGACGACCTTGCGCGCGTTGTCGAAGCGACCGTGCACGTCGGCGGGGTGCACCGTGGCCCTCGACCCGTCGTGACGGATCGAGCTCTTCATCTGATAGACGGGGAGGTGATGTGCCATGACCGTTGCTCTCTAGAGCGTCCTCGCGCCGAAAGGGTTCAGAGATAATTCGGGGAAGGCCGAGGGAGGGTCCCGCGCGGCGTCGGGCGGCGCCGCGCGGCGCGGGGCATCAGTTGCCGGCGTAGACGTCGCCCTGCGGGGCCTTGCCCGCGGCGACGTTGGTGTTGCGGAGCGTGAGCAGGTACGCGACCACCGACATGGTGCGGTCGGGACCGAGCTGCGCGCCCCAGGCGGGCATGCCCTTCGCGGCCACGCCCTCGCTCACGGTGCGGAACACCCGCAGCGGCTCGCCGCCGTGGATCCACTGGTTGTCCGTGAGGTTCGGACCGATGAGCCCGCCGCCGTCGGCGCGGTGGCAGGCGACGCAGTTCTGTACGTAGAGCGCGCGGCCCTGCTCCACGGTGGCCGCGTCGTGCGAGAGCGTGCGCAGCCCGTCGTCGTTCATCGCGCCCAGGCGGCGCGCGCGCTCGGCGTCGCGACGTCGGTCTTCGACGCGCGAGGCCTCGTAGGTCTGCTGCTGCGAGGGGCCCGCGTGGAGCACCTCGTACCAGAAGTAGTACCCGAGGGCGAACACCATGGCCCCGAAGAGGGTGTAGAGCCACCAGTTCGGGAGCTCGTTGTCGTACTCCTCGATGTCGTCATAGGCGTGAACGACGCGGGCCTCCGTGCCCGCCATGTCCACGGCCCGTCCGCGCTTGCCGTGCCGCTCTGGCATGGGCCTCTGCGCACCCTGGACCTCCGCCTCGCCGCTCATGACCCAGACTCCTCTCCGTCGTCCAGCGGCAGCGCCGCCATGTGGTTGAATTCGGCAGTGGCCCGCCGCCGCGACGCGTAGATCACCACCGCGACGAACGCGGTGATGAACAGCATCATCGCGGCCATCGGGAGCGAGAGCACCGTGGAGTGTCGAAAGAACTCGCGATACATCGTCGTGCTCCCTTCAGTGCGCCGCGGGGGCGCCCTCCACCGGAACCGCGGGGGCCGCAGCCGCCGCGGGTGCAGCCGCGGCGTCCGTCGCGACCGAGGCATCGGCATCCGCCGCGGGCGCAGGGGCCGCGGGTGCAGGGGCCGCGGGCGCCGCCGCGGGGGTCGGGGACCACAGCGGCTGCGTGGTGCGACCGAGGCGCTGGAGGTACGCGATGAGCGCGACCATCTCGCTGTCGGGGGTGGCGCGGGCGCCGTTGTCGGCGAGGTCCCGGGTGATGCTCTCGGCCTGCGCACGCTCGTCCGTCGCCGCGGCGGCGACCATCGCGTCGGTGTAGGGCACGCCGAGGGTGCGCATGGCCTCCAGGCGCGCGGCGGTGCCCGCGGGGTCGATGGTGTTCGTGAGCAGGTGCGGGTACGCCGGCATGTTCGATCCCGGCGACGTGGAGCGTGGGTCGAGCATATGGCGGTAGTGCCAGAGGTTCGGGTAGCGCCCGCCCTCCCGCGCGAGGTCCGGCCCGGTGCGCTTGGAGCCCCACTGGAAGGGGTGATCGAAGATGGACTCCTCGACCGTGCTCGGCTCCCCGTAGCGGATCGCCTCGGGCCGCATCGGACGGATCATCTGCGAGTGGCAGTTGTAACAACCCTCACGGATGTAGATGTCACGCCCCTCGAGCTCGAGGCCCGTGTACGAAGGCGTGGGGCGTGCGTGCGCGGTGTGGCGGGTGTTCACCAGCGAGGGGATGAGCTCCATGATGCCGCCGATGAGCACGGCGACGAGGGTGAGGCCCGAGAAGATGATCGCGCGGCCCTCCACCAGGCGGTGCCAGCCGCCGCCCTGGGAGCCCTTGCCGATCTGCAGCGCGAGGGTGCCCGCGACCGAGACGAACACCGCGACGGCCGCCATGGTGATGCTCGCGACCTGCGAGAGCACCGCCACCGAGGCGAAGAGGATCATCGTGACGGCCGCCAGCAGCACCGGCGCGCCGAAGGCCACCTTCCACCAGGGCGCCTCCGCCGAGGCCGGGGCGTCGTGCTTCACGACCTCGACCTCGCCGTTCACGGCCTTGCCCGAGCGCGCGGTCATCCAGAGGTTCCACGCCATCAGGCAGAAGCCGACGAGGTAGAGGGTGCCGCCGACCAGACGCGTCCAATACATGGGGCGAATGGCGATGA
>JBILLI010000401.1:0-6872 GCA_044376155.1 Polyangiales bacterium | reverse complement strand
CTGTCGCCAAAACCACTGCAGCCCAAGCGGTTGCGACACGCGCGGCCCACCTTCATGGATCGCGCGGTCCCGTCGCAGGTCGAGATGAAGCACGGCGAACCCGCCGCACGCTGGGGCGACCGCAGCGCGGAGAGCGCCGCGGAGGAAGAACGCGAGAGTTGCGGCCGCGTGGAGCGCATGGGCGCGCGGTGGGCTACTCGGGCCAGGCGCGGTCGCGGACGAGGGCGTCGAAGAGGCGCTGCAGCGAGGTGACGTCGACTTGCGCGAGAAGGTCCTCGCGCGTGGGATCGAGGGGCACCGACAACGCGGAGCAGAGTCCGAGAATCGCACCGCGAAGCGCCTGGGCCTCTCCCTCGGCGCGTCCCCGGGCCTCTCCCTCGGCGCGCCCCCGGGCCTCTCCCTCGGCGAGAAGCGCCGCCCGTTCAAGCCGGTTGACGACCTGTGCGTTGAACCTGAGCCGCGCGATCTCTCGCGCCATCGGGTCCTCCGACACGGTCTGCAGGGTCTGTCGGGCCTTCTCGATGACGGGATCTCCCATGGCAATCTCCTCCATCTCCTCGTCGGTCTTCGCCGCGAAGAAGCGGCTCCATCGAATCAGCGGGGCCTCGTCGCGCCGCTCCTGCGCGGTGGCCAGCGGGATCGTGGGCAGTTCGATGACGTGCAGCGCGAGCGCGTCGCTGAAGCGCTCCTGATCGTGCACCTCGAGCACCTCGAAGACCGAGTGCAGACGCTCGCCCTGAAGCTCCCGGTAGTCCAAGAAGAGCACGGAGATCACCGGCCGCAGCGCGTGGTACTCCGCGCCCCGCTCCAGCGCCGAGCCGTAGAGCCGCGCCCAGTAGAACAGCGCGCGCTCACGAAACGCCGGGCGCTTGTCAGACTGCATCTCGATGTCGAGCAGCGTGCCGTCTTCGAGCTGCGCGTGGATGTCCAGCACCACGCCGTGGTCGGCGATGTCGCCCGAGGGCAACTCGGGGTTCTGCACCACCACCTTCGCGAAGGGCGTGCGCGGGCGGATCACCGCCGTGAGCAACGACACCAGCAGCTCGTGGCTCTGCGGCGTGCGGGTCAGCAGCATCTTGAACACCACGTCGAGCGTGGGGTCGAGCGTGCGACGCGGACTCATCCCGAGACGCTAGCACGCCTACGCGCCCGAGCCGCGCGCCGACGGCGTCGCGCGATCACCACGGCACAGACCGCGAGGGGCGCAGCTCGCGAGGTGGCGGAAGGACGCGTGGACAGCCGCCGCGAGGCATGCGTGGGCGCGACGCGGTGGAAGCGCGCACGGCACGCGGCCGACCAGGACGGGGCGGAGAGCGACGCGTTGGCGGGACGCGCGGGTAGCGGCCGACCGGGGCGCGGAGAGCGTGGTGGTGGCGGAACGCGAGGGCCGCGGCCGACCGGAACGCGGCAGAGAACGACGCGGTGGAAGCACGCGAGGGCTGCGGCCGCGAGGAGCGCGCGGCGCGTGGTGGTGGCCGAACGCGTGGGCAGCGGCCGCACGGAGCGCGTGAGCGGGAAGTGGTGGAGGAACGCGAAGGTTGCGGCCGGGAGGGGCGCGTGGAGCGAGGTGGTGGAAGAACGCGTGGGACGCGACCGCGGACTGGCCGACGCCCGCCGGAGCGCGCCCGGTCACGCGCGAAGCTCGCAGCCGCGATGGATCAGAGGTCCAGCAGCAGCGCGTCGGGGTCTTGCAGGAGGTTGATGATCTCGTAGGCGAAGGCCGCGCCCACGTGGCCATCGACGATGCGGTGGTCGAAGCTCAGCGAGAGCAGCATCACCTCACCGATGACGATCTGCCCGTCGCGCACCACGGGCTTCTGCTTGATCTGGTGCACGCCCAGGATCCCCACCTCGGGGAAGTTGATGATCGGCGTGGCGAAGAGGCCGCCCTGCGCGCCCAGCGAGGTGATGGTGAACGTGGAGCCCTGCAGGTCGTCGACCTTTTGCTTGCCGGCCTTCACGTCGCCGCCCAGCCGCTCGATCTCCTGCGCGAGGCCGAGCAGCGAGCGACGGTCCGCGCCCTTCACCACCGGCACCACCAGCCCCGACTCCGACGAGGCCGCGATGCCGATGTTGTAGTACTTCCGATAGACGAGCTCGTTGGTGCTCTCGTCGAGCGCGCTGTTCAGAATGGGGTGACGCTTCAGCGCCGCCACCGTGGCCTTCACGATGAAGGGCAGGTAGGTGAGCTTCACGCCCCGCGCCTCGGCCTTGGGACGCATGCGCTCCCGCAGGGCCTTGAGCGCCGTCACGTCACACTCCTCCACGAAGGTGAAGTGCGCCGCGGTGTTCTTCGAGAGCGACATGCGCTCAGCGATGCGCTTGCGCACGCCCGCGAAGGGCACGCGCTCTTCCAACACCTCGCCGCCGCGCGACGGGGCCGCGGCGATGCTCACCGGAGCCCGCGAGGTCATCGGGGCCGGGGCCGGGGCGCTCGCAACCGCCTGCGGCGCAGGGGCTTCGGTCACCACCGGGGGCGGCGCCGACACGGCCGCGGGGGGCGCCGAGGGGCGCGCGACGAAGCCGCGAATGTCGTCCTTGGTGACGTGGCCGCGGTGACCCGAGGGGGGCACGCGGGTGAGGTCCACGCCGAGGTCCCGCGCGAGCTTGCGCGTCGCGGGGGTGGCGAGCACCTTGCCGGGCGCGCTGTACGCGGGCGCGGCGCTCACCGAGGGCGCGGCGCTGACCACGGGCGCGGCGCTCACCGCGGGCGCGGCGGGCTTCGCGACGGTGGTCTGGACCATCGCGCCCATGCCCGGGAGCGACTCCTTGATGTCGCCCACCGCCGTGGCCGCGGGGCCGTCGGCCTTCGCCGGGGCCGCGGGTGTTGCCGCGGGGGCGCCACCGCCGAGCTCGAAGCTCGCGAGCACGGCGCCCACCTTGATGATCTCGCCGGGCCTGCCGTTGGTGGCCGTGACCACGCCGGCCTTGGGGCAGGTGATGGTGACTGTGGCCTTGTCGGTCATCACGTCGGCGAGGGGTTGATCCTCTTTGACGGTGTCACCGACCTTGACGTGCCAGCCGACGACCTCGCCCTCGGTGACGCCCTCGCCGATGTCCGGCAGCTTGAAATCGTAGCGGCTCATGCGACCTCAGAACTTCGCGGTCTCAAGGATCGCGGGCAGGATGCGGCCCGCGAGGGGCAGGTAGTCATTCTCGAGGGTGTACGGAAAGGGCGTGTCGTAGCCCGTGACGCGCACCGGCGGCGCCTCCAGGTGCAGGAACGCCTTCTCGTTGATGAGCGCCACGAGCTCGGCGCCGAAGCCGCAGCTCTTGGGGGCCTCGTGCACCACCACCACGCGGCCGGTCTTCTTCACCGACGCGACGATGGCCTCGATGTCGACGGGCCAGAGCGTGCGCAGGTCGAGCACCTCGCAGTCGACGCCCTGCGCCGCGGCCTGGTTCGCGGCCTCGATGGCCTCGTAGAGCATCGCGCCCCACGCGATCACCGTGACCTGCGAGCCCGGGCGCACCACCTTGGCCACCGAGAGCGGGACCATGTAGTCGCCATCGGGCACGTCGCTCTTGGCCGCGCGGTAGATGCGCTTGGGCTCGAAGAAGAGCACCGGGTCCTCGTCGCGAATGGCCGCGAGGAGCAGGCCCTTGGCGTCGTAGGGGTTCGAGGGGCACACCACCTTCAGGCCCGGCGTGTGGATGAAGTACGCCTCGGGCGACTGCGAGTGGTAGTGCCCGCCGCGAATGCCGCCGCCCACGGGCGTGCGGATCACCATCTTCGAAGGGAACTCGCCCCCCGAGCGGTAGCGGAACTTCGCCACCTCCGACACGATCTGGTCGAAGGCGGGGAAGATGAAGTCCGAGAACTGAATCTCGGGCACCGGGCGCATGCCGTAGAGGGCCATGCCCGCGGCGGCGCCGATGATCCCGCCCTCGGAGAGCGGCGTGTCGATCACGCGATCGCCGCCGAACTCGTCGAAGAGCCCCTGGGTCACGCGGAACACTCCGCCGACCTTGCCCACGTCCTCGCCCAGCACCACCACCCGCGGGTCACGCCGCATCTCGATGCGCAGCGCATCGTTGATGGCCTGGACCATGTTCATCTGAGGCATCGCTCTGCTCTCCCGCTCTCTCTCGTGACCTGTTCAGTGCCCGCCGTGACCCTGCGCGCGGGGGGCGTGTCGCGCCTCTTCCCGCTGCTCGTCGAGGTGCCATGGGCGCGTCGCGAAGACGTCGTCGAACATGCTGTCGAGGCCCGGCGGCGCGGCCTTCTCCGCGGCCTCCACGGCCTGCTTGATGCGCCCCTCGAGCTCCTCGCGCCAGGCAGTCTCCTGCGCGTCGCTCCAGAGCCCGCGGCCCTCGACGTGCTGCCGCAGCCGGGGGATGGGGTCGTGCGCGCGCTCCTGCTCCATCTCTTCCTTGGAGCGGTAGGCGCTGGGATCGTCCGAGGTGCTGTGCCCCGAGAGCCGGTGCGTGAGGCACTCGATGAGGGTGGGGCCCTCGCCCGCCCGCGCCCGCAGCACCGCGTCGCGGGTGACCTTGTACACCGCGAGCAGGTCGTTGCCGTCGACCCGCACCGAGCGCACGCCGTAGGCGAAGCCCTTCTGCGCGAAGGTCTGGGAGCCCGTCTGCATCTCCACCGGCACCGAGATGGCCCAGCCGTTGTTGCGGCAGAGGAACACCGTGGGGGTCTTGTACACGCCCGCGAAGTTCATCGCGTTGTGGAACTCCGACGAGCTCGTGGCCCCCTCGCCGAAGTACACCAGGGTGGCGAGGTTCTCGCCTTGCATCTTCGCGGCCCAGCCGAAGCCCACGGCCTGGGTCATCTGCGTGCCGATGGGCGAGCTCACCGACCCGAAGTTGTACGGCCGACCGGAGTAGTGGTCGGGCATCTGCCGCCCCTTCACCGGGTCGTTGCTGTTGCCGTACATGTTGTCGAGGTAGCTCTGCAGCGGCATGCCGCGGAGCAGCAGCGCACCGAACTCGCGGTAACACGGAAAGATCCAGTCGGCGTCGTCGAGGGCCGCGGCCGACCCGAGGATCGTCGCTTCCTCTCCCCGGGACCCGATGTGGAACCCGATGCGCCCCTGGCGCTGCAGGCGCACCAGGGCCTCGTCGAGCACCCGGGTGAACACCATGTGCTTGTAGAGCGCGAGGAGCTTCTCGGGCGCCAGGCCCGGGTCCGTCGCCGGGTCGGCCGCGCCGTCGGCGCCCAGGACCTTCACCACGTCATCGAGTACGAACTGCACGCGCATCACCCTTCGGTTGTCGTCACGGAACCACCGGCAGCAGCCGCCGCCGGGTCTCGAAGCCACCGTCCGTCGCCTCCACGCGACGGACCAATCCCCGCACGAAGGCCTCCGCGGCCTTGTAACTCGACCGCACCAGCGGCCCGGAGGCGACGTAGCGAAAGCCCATCTCCATCCCTTCGGCCTGGAGCATCGCGAACTCGTCGGGGGTCACGAAGCGCTCCACCGCGAGGTGCTTGGGCGTGGGGCGGAGGTACTGCCCCAGGGTCAGAATGTCGACCCCCACGTCGCGCAGCGCGCGCATGGCCTCGCGCACCTCGTCGAGGGTCTCGCCGAGGCCCACCATGATGGAGCTCTTGGTGTACACCCCGGGCGCGTGGCGCTTCGCGTGGGCGAGCACCGCGAGGGAGCGCTCCAGCGAGCACCGCGCGTCGCGCACGGAGCGCTGCAGGCGGTCCACCGTCTCGATGTTGTGCGCGAACACGTCGGGCGCGCCGTCGTCGAGCACCGTGCTCACGTCGCGCAGGGAGCCCTGAAAGTCCCCGAGCAGCGCCTCGATGAGAATCTTCGGGCTGTGCGCGCGAATCGACGCCAGCGTGTGCGCCACGTGGGCCGCCCCGCCGTCGAGGATGTCATCCCGGTCGACCATGGTGACCACCACGTAGTCGAGCCCCATGGCGGCCACGGTGCGCCCCGTGTGCTCGGGCTCGCGGGGATCCACCGCGCCGCGGGGGTTGCCCGTGGTCACCGCGCAGAACCGACAGCCCCGGGTGCAGGTGTCACCCAGGATCATGATCGTCGCCGTGCCCTCGCCCCAGCACTCGCCCACGTTGGGGCAGCGCGCCTCCTCACAGACCGTGTACAGCCCGTAGGAGCGCAGGGTGGACTTGATGTGCGTGTACCGCTCACCGCCGGGTGCGCGGACCTTCAACCACTCGGGCTTTCGCTCGTAGGCCATGCGTCTGCCTCCTTCGCCCGACGGTGCTTAGGCGCGAACGGCGGCGCACGCTAGTCGCAACGACTCCGCGAAGTCAATGCGACCGTCCCGCGGGGGTCGCGCGGGGAGCGCGCGCGTGCGATCACTCGCGGGCCGTGTGGTCCCTTCGGCTCTCGCTCCTCGTCGCCCTGATGGTGCTGCCCGTGGTCACCACGGCGCAGCCGCGCACCCCGGATCCCGCCGCCGCGCCCGCCGAGGTGGTCTCCTCCGACTCCCCGCGCGCGGCGATGACCCGCTACCTCGCCGCGGCGCGACAGGGGCAGTGGTCCGAGGCGGGGCGTTACCTCGACCTGTCACACGCGCAGAGCCCCCGCGCCGAGGCCCTCGCCCGCGCGCTGCTAGAGGTCCTCGACCGCCACGTCTGGATCGACCCCCGCGCCCTCTCCCCCGAGTCCCAGGGCGACATCGACGACGGCCTCGCGCCGCGCACCGACGAGATCGCGCGGCTGCCCGGCCCCACGGGGATCCCCGAGCCCGTGACCCTCACCCGGCGCACCTACGACGACGGCGCGCGCTGGGTGTTCGCCCGCGCCACCACGGGCCGCATCGACGCCTGGTACGCCGCCCTCGAGGGCCGCTGGCTCCGCGAGCGACTCCCGGTCTGGGCCCTGCGCCGCGGCGCCCGCGACCTCGCCGTCTGGCAATGGATCGCCCTCCCCGTCCTCACCCTC
>JBILLI010000400.1:0-6873 GCA_044376155.1 Polyangiales bacterium | reverse complement strand
GGTGCGCCCGACCACGACGGCGCGGGGACGGGTCGACGCCCAGCGCGACAGCACCTCGGCGCGCTCCTGGGTGATGGTGTGCCCCTGCAACCCCCCGTTGTCGACGCGCACCCGAAAGCCCCGCGCGCGAAGCTTCGCCTCCAGCACCGCGGGCCACGCCCGGGCGGCGTCGACGTAGAGCCCGGCGGTGAACGAGTCCCCCACGGCGAGCACGCGGCAGGCGGCGGGTCGGCGGGGGGCCGTGCCGTCGACCCGAAAGCCCTCGGCGTCGGTCAGGTGCCGGTGGCGCAGCGGTGTGCCGTCCCGCGCGAAGGTCTGCTCGGTTCGCGGCGCGAAGCCCACGTAGCAGGTCTCCTCGTCGACGAGCATCAGCGGGATGCGATGCATCGCGACCTGCGCCGAGCCCCGCGGCAACGGGGGCGCGGGGGACGTCCGTGGTGTCGGCGTCGCCACGGGAGGCAGCGCGGTCCCTGGTTCGGCGCGGCGGAGTCGCATCTCGGTCAGGCCGAGGCCGACACCGACCACGCCCACCGCGAGCGCGGCGCCGACCGCGACGACCCGCGCCACCGAGAGGCGACGGCCGCGCGTGAGTTGGCCGAGCGGAGCGCCGCGCGGCGCGTGGGGGGGAGTCACCGCCGGGGAAGTTACCACGCAGCCGGGACGGAGCCGTCGGACGAACCGCTGCCCTCGACCCCGCGGTTGTCGGGCGTCGCCGGCCGCGCGTACCCTCGGGGGATGATCCCTCGCGCACCTCGCCTCGCCCTCGTGACGCTGCTCCTCGTGGCCTGCGGAGAGAACCAGGCCGTCGTGGGGGGCCTCGACGGCGGCGCCGACACCTCGCTCCCCGACGTTGCCGCCGCCGACGCGAGCGCCCTCGACGCGCCCGACGTGTCGCCCATGGACGTCTCCGACGCGCCGCCGCCGCCGGACGCGCCCGCGGGCTGCGCCAACGACGCCGCCTGCGCGGGTTCGCCCGAAGGGCCCGTGTGTGACCCGGTCTCTCGCCGCTGCGTGCGCTGCCTGCCCTCCCAGGACCGCTGCCCGACGGGCTCCTTCTGCGCCGCCGCGGACCAGTGCGCGCCGGGCTGCCGCGACGACAACGACTGCGCCGCCCCCGCCGCCGATGCCGGGATGACCGCCGGGCGCTGCGAGGTCGGCGCGCGCCGCTGCGTCGAGTGCGTGGTCGACGCCCACTGCCCGGCCGGCAGCCTCTGCGTCGGAAACACCTGCGTCGCAGGGTGTTCGTCGTCGCAGCCGTGCCCCGCGGGGCAGTCGTGCTGCGGCGGCGGGTGCGTGAACCCGCAGGAGAACACCGCCCACTGCGGCGCCTGCGGCACGACCTGCCGCGTGGCCAACGGCGCGCCCGCCTGCCTCAACGGCACCTGCGCCGTCGGCGCGTGCACCGCCCCCTTCGCGGACTGCGACCGCGACGCGAGCAACGGCTGCGAGGTGAACCCGCAGACCAGCATCGCCCACTGCGGCGGCTGCGGCATGGCCTGCGCGACCCGCGCGAACAGCGAGGCGAGCTGCACCGCGGGGCGCTGCGCGTACACCTGCCTCGCGGGCTTCGCCGACTGCGACGGCGACCCGGCCAACGGCTGCGAGACCGACACCCGCGAGAGCACCGCGCACTGCGGCGCGTGCGGCCGCCGCTGCGACCCCGCCAACGCCACGGCCGCGTGCGTGATGGGCGCGTGCGCCGTGGCGAGCTGCGCCGCGGGCTTCGGCGACTGCGACGGCAACGCCACCAACGGCTGCGAGACCGACACGCGCAGCAGCGCGGCCCACTGCGGCGGCTGCGGGATGTCGTGCGGCGAGCGGCCCAACAGCCTGCTCGGGTGCGTCTCCGCGCGCTGCGTGCTCGCCTGCCTCGCGGGCTTCGCCGACTGCGACGGCGACGTCAGCAACGGGTGTGAGGTCGACACCCGCACCAGCGCCGCGAACTGCGGGAGCTGCGGGCGCGCCTGCCGCCTCGCCAACGCGTCCAGCGCCTGCGCCGCCGCGCGCTGCGCGGTGACCACCTGCAACGCGGGCTTCGCCGACTGCAACGCCGACCCCGACGACGGCTGCGAGGCCGACACCCGCACCAGCACCGCCCACTGCGGCGCGTGCCGCAACGCCTGCCCCGCGCGCGCCAACGCCGCGCCCACCTGCGCCGGGAGCGCCTGCGGCTTCGCGTGCAACCCGGGCTTCGCCGACTGCGACGGCGACGCCAGCAACGGCTGCGAGGTCGACACCCGCACCAGCCCGAGCCACTGCGGCGCGTGCCGCAACACCTGTTCGAGCGGCGTCTGCGCGGCGTCGGCGTGCCAGGCGCCCCGGTGCGACGACCGCGTGCGCAACGGCGGCGAGACCGACGTCGACTGCGGCGGCGGCGTCTGCCCCGCGTGCGCGCGCTGCCTCACCTGCGCGGCGGACCGCGACTGCGTCGACGGCGCGTGCGGCGCCCAGCGGCGGTGCACCGTGCGCCGCGAGCTCACGGTGAACTGGCTCACCAACTGCCGCGGACCGGGCGGCGGCGGCACCCCGGTGGTGTCGCCGGGCCTGCCCGCGGGCACCTACGAGGTCACCCCGCTGCGCAGCGCCGCGACGGTGTGGAACCCCGTGCAGTTCCCGAGCACGGGGTGGATGTGGAACCTCACCTGCGACAACCTCGCGGCCCCCACGCTGAGCACCGGGAGCACGCTCTACCCCTCTGCCGACGCGGCCTTCGCCGCGGTGGCGTCGCGCACCGAGCGGGTGAGCTTCGCGGGCGGCGACCTGACCTGCGCGTACACCGACAACCCCTGCAGCGACAACCAGGGCGCGGTGAGCTTTCGCGTCGAGCGCGTGTGCGAGTGATGCCCTCGCGGCGCACCCCACGTTGACACCCCCGAGGGAGAGGCGTAGACGCCGCCTCGTTCGCTCGGAGGGAGTCTCAATCCATGAAGCGCTTCGGCACGTCGTTGTTCTCGGCGATCCTGATCTCCACGCTCGCGGCCTGCGCGCCGGTTGACGGCGAGGTCGACGAGGCCCTCGACACGGTCGACGAGGTCGCGAGCAACCCGCTGAACCTCGCGTTCGTCACGCTCCGCCCCGACCAGCGCCGCTGCATCTCGCCCCTCTGCGGCGGGTACTGGGTGCGCCGGGTGAACCGCACCACCATGCGCTGCGTCGACGGCTCCTACGCCGCCGAGTGCTACGTCGGCCGGGTCGACTGGACCGGGCTCAACCTCGACGAGCGCGCCCTCGCGGACCTGCAGACCCTCGCCGCGCAGGGCCGCGCGATCCTCCGCGGCCGCATCGACCCGCTGGCCGACCCGATGTGGTCGCAGATCGGCGAGCTCGTGGCCGTCGGGGCGTGGCAGCCCGCCACCCCCGGCGCGGTCACCGGGCAGGTCTGGGACATTGGCGACAACGGCGTCCGTTGTGTGACCGCCCCGTGCCTCTCGCTCTCCGCGACGCGGGTGAACGTCGTGACCTCGGCGACCACCGCCTCGTCGCTGGACCTTAGCGGCGTGCGCGGCCTCGCCGCCCGCGACGCGACCCGCCTCCGCGCCGCGGTGGGTGACGCCACGCAGACCGTGCTCTTCGCGGGCACCCTCAGCACGGTCGGGCGCGGCCGCGTGATGCGCGCCACGCAGGCGTGGACGCAGGTCTCGCAGCCCATCGCCGAGACCTCGTTCTGCACCGCCGACGCGCAGTGCGCGAACACGGTCTACACCCGCGACGTGGCCTCGGCCGCCGACTGCTTCTGCCCCTTCTGCCCCACCGCGGTGGTGACCACGGCCACGGCCACGGCGCGCGAGCGGTCGTACCGCCGTCACTGCAGCACCTTTCGCGAGAGCTGCCCGGTGCCGCGCTGCGCCGCGCCCCCCGCGGTGGGCTGCGTGAACCACGCCTGCGCCTTCGCGCCGCTGCGCTGATCTCACGTCCCGGCGCGCAGGGCGTCGTCGAGGCCGTCGAGCAGGCGGTCCGGCCCGAGCTGCGCGAGGTCGGGATACTCCGCGGCGAAGTGGGTCCACTCGGTGTGGAGGATCCCGTCCCGGCGGAGCAGGGCGACGATGCCGGGCAGCGCGACCTCCTCGGCGCGGAGGCCGTCGCCGTGCGTCGGCGCCATCTCGTTCAGCAGCGCCTGCAGCGACGCCCGCTCGTCCGCGGTGAGGCGGCGCGCGAGGATCATCGCGTCGTAGGCGTCCTTCGGCATCGGGAACCAGTCAGACACCAGCCAGAGGAGCTTCCACGCGAGCGACTCGCGCGGGCTCGCGGCGCGGAGCGTGGCGTCGCCGTGCGGCGTCTCCAGGCGCAGCGGCGAGGGCGCGTCGCGCAGGGGTTGTCCGAACACCACATCCACCCCGAGCGGAAAGGCCTCGTCAAAGCCCTCCACGGTGGTGAAGAAGGTCAGACGTCGACCCTCGGCGCGGGCGTAGGTCCAGATCGCGTCGAGGCCCACGTCGCGCGCAAAGGTCGCGCCCAGGGGGGGCAGCGCGACCACGGCGTCGGCGAGGGTCTGGAGCAGCGCCTCGGCGTCGCCCCCGTCGGCCGACAGCGACGCCGGGGTCACCACCAGGTCGAGGTCCCGGGGACGTCGGGCGTCGCTCCCACACCACGCGCGCACGGTCATTCCGCCGCGCAGCACCAGCGCGTCGGCCGCCGGACAGGTCGCCGCCGCGAAGACCACGCTCCGCAGCGCCGCCTCACAGCCCTCCCGCCACGCCGCCGTGCGGGTCGCCGAGGGCATCGCCGGATCGCCCGCGCGGAGCCCGCGACCGAGGTGCTTCAGCGCGGGGTCGAAGAAGCCCTCCGTCGCGCCCTCGGGCAGCCCGGCGGGGGCGTTCGTGCGGGAGCGTCGCAGCCGCGCCTTCGGTGCCCCGGAGCTCCATCGCCGCAGGGTGTCGATCAGTCCCATGCGCCCCACCCCCCGTCGAGCGCGAGGTTGCTGTCGTAGACCACGGCCTCGTCGCGCCGACGCAGCACCACGAAGCCCGACGCGCGCAGCGCCTGCTCGATCCGCGCGGCCGCGTCGCGGATGCACCCTGGCCGCGCGCGCAGCGTCACGAAGCGAGCCCCCTCGGCCGACGGCGAGCGCGAGAGGTGCGCGCCGTGCTCACTCGCCAACGCGCGCAGCGTCGGCTCCCGCGCGGCCTCGACCCGGAGCTTGAAGTGCACCTCGTCGTAGCGACCCGACGACGACGGGACGGCCCCCGGCGCGACCTCGATCTTCACCCGACGCACGCCGCGCACCGCCCGCGCGTGCGCCTCGGCGGCCGCGATGAGGGCCGCGAGACCGGCCGCGGCGACGCGCCCGGTGAGCATCGTCTGCGTGGGCTGCGCGCGGGCGTCGAGCTGCACGTGGGTGATGTGAAACCCTTGCAGCACAACGCCTGGTGCGTCGTCGACGGTGATGTGCACCTCTCCCTCCAGGAGGTCCGCGCCCTCGGCGTCGTGGGGGTTGGTGGGCGTCACGGTCGGGAGTTTGCCACGCGGCGGCGACGCGCGTCGTCAGCGCGGCTGCGGGCCTCGGGTCGGCCCGAACGCGCCCCAGAGGCGCTCGAACTCTCGCGAGAACGCCTGGACCAGCGTGGCGTCGTCGGTGATCACCACGTTCTCCTGGTTGGAGCGGGCGGCGCTGCGCGTCCAGTTGTAGCTGCCGTTGAGCAGGCGTGCGCCGTCGATCACGGCGAACTTGTGGTGCATGTGCGCCTCGGTCTCGTCGACGCGCACGTCCACCCCCGCGCGGCGCAGCGGCTCGATGTCGGAGCCCTCGTCCATCGACTTGTCGTTGTCGGAGATCACCCGCAGCGCCACGCCCCGTCGCCGCGCGGCGAGCATGGCGTCGCGGATGCGGTCGTCGGTGATCGTGAACACGCACACGTCGGCCGTGCGGGTCGCGCCCTCGAAGGCGTCGCGGATCGCGTCGAGGCACTCCTCCCCCGGGCTGAAGAACGCGCGCGTGGTCGACCGCGCGGGCTTCGCGGGCGCGGCCGCGGGGGGCGCGTCGTGCGCGAGGTCCGCGAGCTTCAAGAGCCACGCGAAGGTCGCCTGCATCTGCGGGTCGCGCTGCGCGGCGCGGGCGAGCACGATGGCCTGCGCGCAGAAGAGCGTGACGGTGTCGGGGTCGAGCGCGCCGAGGGCGAACACCCGCTCGATCTCCCGTCGCGTGCGCGCGGGGATGCGCGGGTCCTCAAGGGTCTTCTTCAGCAGTGCGTCGAGGTCGCGGGCGCTCATCGGGAGTGCGGCTAGTCATACCGGATTGTGGGACGCCCGGTCGCCATGCTTCGCGAACCACGGAAATACCTTCGGCGAAACCGCTGAGGCAGAGTTTCGGCGTAGACTCTCCTGGTGATGCCGCAGCCCTCTCGGCTTTCCAGGCTCAAAATCCTGCTTCGCAGCACGGGCATCGCGATCGAAGCGATCTCGACGGGCGGCAGGATCTACCTGCTTCTCTTCGCCATCATGATGCTGCTCAGCATACTGCCGTATCTCCCGGCCCGATTCAGCCGCGACGTACTCCCGCTGGCCTTCTCCAGCACGCTGGGCATCGGCGACGTGGAGGTGCTCCCGGTCGTGCCTGAGCCCTCGGCCGACGGCGCGTTCGTCCTCTCCCTCTCCTACCGCCTGGACAACGCGCACCGTCGCGCGAGATGGCGATACGCCGCTGCCTGCGTGCACGCGCGACCTGGCTTCTTGCGGGCGGGGCATCGGCGAATCCGCATCGCCACGCAGCCGACGCGGTTCTGGGACACCCTCGTCGGCATCAGCGTGCTCAGGCTCGCGCGCGTCGGCGAAGACTGCACCCAGGACGCGCTCCCGGGTTCAGACGAGGTCCTCCCGCTTCACCAGAACTATCCGCCGGGCGACGACCTGATCTACGTCGGCGCGCTCGTCCCAGAG
>JBILLI010000032.1:0-22679 GCA_044376155.1 Polyangiales bacterium | reverse complement strand
ACGATGCCCATGGCTGCGCGCGCGGGGGCAGCCAGCAGGCGGCGGAGGAGGGGGTGCATGGCCCGCGGACGCTACGCCACATCGACGGCGCCGGTCATCACCCGCGCGGGGTCTTGAGGGCCATGAGGGCCTCGCGAAACGCGCGGGCCTGGGCGGCGATCTCCTGCGGCGCGAGGGGCGCCTGGCTGTCGTACTGCACGGTCTCCAGCGTGCCCGGCGGCAGCGGCGGGAACTTCAAGAACCGCGACGGCGCCGTGGCCCGCGCGGCCCCGCGCCCCGAGCGGACCTTCGCGCGCACGAGGTACAGCTGCTCCTTCGCGCGGGTGACGCCGACGTAGAACAGCCGCCGCTCCTCGGTGGCGTCGATGGTCGAGAGCACGTCGGTGGCCTTGGGGTTGTCGGTGCGCGAGTGCGGGATGATCCCCTCGTCGCACCCGAGGAACCACACCGTGCCGAACTCCAGCCCCTTGCTCCCGTGGAGGGTCGAGAGGGTGACCTTGTCCTCGCGGTCCTCTTCTTCTTCCGAGAAGCGCAGCATGAGCCGCGCGAGCACCGCGCTGGCCTCGCCGATGGTGGAGGCGTCGGCGCGCTCCAGGGTCTTGTAGAGCGACTCCACGTTGCCCCAGCGACGGCCCGCGACGATGGCGCTGGGCCCCGCGGCGATGACGTCTTCCTTGAGCTTGATGGTCCGCGCCACCTGCTGCGCGACGTCGAGCAGCGGCGCCTTCGCCTGCAGCCGCGCCCGCGCCGCGAGGATCACCCCGGTGAACGAACGCACCGCGTCCCGCGTGTTCGCGGGGACGTCGGCGATCGTGTCGACCCGCTCCAGGGCCGAGAACAGGGTGCACCCCCGCGCGAGGGCGAAGCGCTCCAGCCGCGCCACCGTCGCGTCGCCGATGCCGCGCGTGGGGTAGTTCAGCACCCGCCGCAGGGAGATCTCGTCGTCGGGGTGCACCGCGAGGCGGAGGTACGCGATGAGGTCCTTCACCTCCTTGCGCTCGTACACGCTGCTGCCGCCGATGATCCGGTAGGGCACGTTGGCCAGGCGCAGCGCCTCTTCCACCGCGCGCGAGAGCAGGTTGCTGCGGTAGAGCACCCCCATCTCGCGCCTCTTGTGCCCGTCCTTGATGCGCTTGAGGATCCCGTCGACGACGAACTTCACCTCGCCCTCAGAGCTGTCGGTCTCCACGATCTGCACGGGCGCGCCGCCGGGCTTGTCAGTGAACAGGCGCTTGGGAAAGGCCCGCACCTGCCCCTCCATCACGGAGTTCGCGAGGTCGAGCACGGGCTTGCGGGAGCGGTAGTTCTGCTCCAGCGCGAGGGTCCGCGCGCCGGGAAAATGGGTTGAGAAATCAATGACATTGGAGATGTCAGCGCCGCGCCAGCCGTAGATGCTCTGGTCGTCGTCGCCCACGCAGAAGACGTTCCCGGCCTCGCCCACGAGGGCCTTCACCAGCAGCAGCTGCGCGCGGTTGGTGTCTTGAAACTCGTCGACGAGCATGAAGCGGATCTTGCGGCGCCACGCCTCACGCGCCGACGCGTCCTCGGTGAGGTGGCGCAGGGGCCAGAGGATGAGGTCGTCGAAGTCGAGCGCGCGGTGTCGTCGCAGCGAGGCCTCGTAGCGGGGGTACACCCACGCCGCGATCTCGTCGTACTCGTTGCCCGCGCCGTCCTGCTCCTCGAGCTGCTCGGGGGTGAGCATGGCGTTCTTGGCGTTGGAGATGCGCGAGATGATGGCCGCGACGTCCCAGCGCTTGTCGGGGGTCTTGGCCTCGCGCAGCAGCTCGCGGACCATCGACGCGCAGTCGGCCTGGTCGTAGACCACGAAGGCCTCACCCCGGGGCATCTCGCGGCGCACGACCTCGCCGCCGAGGGCGTGAAAGGTGGAGATCCACACGTCCTTGCCGGGGTTGCCCACGAGGGCCACGAGGCGCTCGTGCATCTCCTCGGCGGCCTTGTTGGTGAAGGTCAGCGCGGTGATCATCTTCGGGGGCGTGCCCTCGTCGATGAGCCGCCCGATGCGCTGGGTGATCACCCGGGTCTTGCCCGAGCCCGCGCCGGCGAGCACCAGGGCCGGGCCCACGTTGTGCGCCACGGCGGCCTTCTGCGCGGGGTTCAGCGGGATGGACATGGCGGCGGCTTCTACCGCATCGCGGGCGCGGTGGCCCGCGGCGGGGTCAGCGCAGGGGGGCGGCGCGGAGGGTCGCGCGGCCGTCCTTCACCGCGGCGGCGAAGGTCACGCCGCGGCAGGCGACGCGGTTCATGAGCTGGTCCTTGGAGCGCTGGAGGGTCTGGGCGAAGACCTCCCAGGCCACGTCGCCCTCGCTGCACGCGCGGCGCTTCTCCTGGAACTGCGCGTGCACCTCGCGCCAGTGCCGCTGCTCCTCGTCGGCGGTCATCGCGCGCTTCACGTTCGTCGGCGCCGCGGTCATGCGCGGCTCGGGCGTGGGCATCGAGAGCAGCGACTCGAGCTCCGACGAGTTGCGGAGACGTCCGCCCGCGCGGGTGACCTCGCGCTTCACCACCTCGTCGAGGGCCTCGTTGGTGGCCACGGCGACGTCGCGCGCGAAGCCGCTGAGGGAGAGCGGGTCGAGGCGGTCGGCGCCGGGCTTCGTGAGGGCCTTGAGGGCCGCGGCGAGGCGGCGCTTCTTGCTGTCGTACTCCACCCAGCCGATGCCGAGCCCGATGAGCACCGCGAGCAGCGCGAGCCCGCCGAAGATCCCCCACGGGACGCGCCCGAGCTCCTCGCCGCTGGCCTTGAACAAGAAGTTCGACGCGATCGTGGGGGTGCCGCGGGCGATGGCGAGCCCCGCCCCCGACGCGCCCGCGAGGCCCGGCAGGGCGCTGAACACCGCCACGCCCCGTCCCTCGGCGAGGGGCACCGCGTCGGTGGCGCCGCGGGCGCGCCAGTCGTCGCGCTCCCGGGCCGCGCGGGCCTGCTCCGAGAGGATCTCGAAGGGGGGCGCGGGGGGGAGCCCGTGCTCGGGCGCGGGGGTGAACCCGGCGTAGACCCCGTCGGCGCCGTAGAGCACCACCGAGGCGCCGGGCACCGCGCGGGCCACGGTCTCGGCGAGGGTGCGGTTGATCGCCATGCCGTGCACGATGGCGCCGGCGTAGTAGCGCCCCTGGGAGATCACCGGCCGCGCGGCCATGCGGTAGGCGTTGCCCGAGAGCTCCCAGACGTCGTCGCGGGCGTTGCCCGCCAGGGCCGACGCGATGAGCGCGTGGCCGCCGAGGAACTGCCCCACCTCGCCCTCGCCGATGCCCGCGCGCCCCACCACCACGCCGCGAGGGTCGACGGCGATCAGCACGTCGCCGCGCAGCGGGCCGAGCTCGGTGTTGAGCGCGCGGAGCCGCGCGGTGATGGCCGGGCCGATGGTGGCGGCGTCGTCGTTCGCCCTCGTACGAATCCCTTCGAGCAGGGTCACGAGCTGGGGGTTGGCGCTCACCGGGGTGAGGTCGTCGAGGCGCGTGCGGGCCTCGCGGCGCAGGAGCTCCTCGACCACGCGGCGGTCGTTGCCGAGGAGCGCGCCGGTGTCGCCCTCGCGGTCGTGGAGGTAGGTCTGTCGCATGAGCGACGCGGTGCCCAGGGCGAGGCACGCGGTGAGGGCCAGCAGGGCCATCCAGAGGCGGGAGAACAGCATCGCTCAGCGACCTCGCGGGGCGGCGGGGGCCCCCAGGGAGACGGTCACGGTGGCCTCGCGGCCGGCCACGGCGACGGCCTGCGACGCGCGCTCGGTGCCTTCGTAGTAGACCTTCACGGTGTACTCGCCGTCGGCGAGGTTGGCGGTGCGAAAGGCCCCCTGGGCGTCGACGCGCAGCACGCGCCCCTGGCCCGGGCCCGCGGCGATCCAGCAGCGAAACGCGGGGTCGCGGGCGTCGCGGACCTCGAAGACCCCGGCGCGCCCCACGCTGAACTGCCGCCGCGCGCGGGGCGACGTGCGCTCCGCGGGGACCACGCGCTCGGTGGCGCCGCGGGGCACCACGTAGAGCTCGTGGGAGAGCAGGTCGGTGTTCTCGACGTTGATCACCGTCGCGGGCGAGACCACGAGCGTGCCCGGGCGGCAGCGGCCGCCTTCGAGCACGAGGGACGCGGGCTGCGACGACTCCTCCACGCCGGGGCCGGTGAGCACCACCGCGAGGTCGCGCTCGACGTCGGCGCGGGGGGTGGTGATGGGCACCACGCCGTTGGGCACCTCCCAGTAGAAGTCCCGCCGACGCGGGTCGCGCTCACGGGCGGCGGGGGTGAGCTCCGCGGCGCCGGTGAGCGTGCCGCGGAGATCCGCGGCGAGCGGGGACTGAACGGCGAAGAGCATCGAGAGCAGCACGAGCGGGCTCACGCGACGGGCGCGCATGGGACCTCCATCCTCACTCCGCGCGGTGCGACGGGCCCGCCGGAGGGAGGCATGGGAGCGTGACCGCGCGGTCGGCGTCAACGGTTTCTCTCGCGCGCGGACAGACCTTCCCGACAAGCACCCGGTGCTGTAAGACGCCGCCCGGGACAAGACTGCGACCTCGGCGTCGCACCCCTGTTCCGGTCCTGCTACAACGAGCCCCCTGCGGCGCCGATCATTCGGGGCCCTCACGAGGAGAGTCTTATGTCGAAGCGATGGTCCTATGCGGTGCTGGTGGTGGCGATGGGATGCGGCAACACGCCCATCAACAACACGCCCGTCGATGCGCAGGTTGGTAATGACGTCGTCGGTCAGGACGTCGTCGACGCCGGCGGCGGCGGGCAGGACGTGGTCGACGCGGGCAGCGCGCGGCCCGACGTGGTCGACGCCGCGACGGCCGCGGATGTGGTCGACGCCGCGATGGCCGCGGATGTGGTCGACGCGGGCGAGGGCAAGGACGGCGGCATGGTCGATGTTCCCGTGGCGACCGACGTCCCCGCGGCGACCGACGTCCCCGTGGCGACCGACGTCGCGACGGACGTCCCCGTCGACGCGCCGCCCGTGTGCCCGACGCCCACGGGCACGATCTCGCTCCCGGGCATGGTCGCCCCCCTCATGGGCACCACGTCGGGCCGGAGCATCCTCCCCGCGTCAGGCTGTCAGAGCAGCACGGGCGGGCCGGAGCACGTGTACACGCTCACGGTCACCGCGCCCACGGGCGTGCAGCTCTCGACCGAGGGCATGGCCACGAACTTCGACACGGTGGTCTCGATCCGGCGCTCCTGCCTCGATGTCATGAGCGAGGTCGCCTGCGACGACGACAGCGGTGACGCCCCGGGGACTTCGTCCTTCCTGCGTACGACGCTCATGCCGGGCACCTACACCGTGGTGGTCGACGGCTTCGCCAGCGGCATGGGCAACTACGTGCTCAACGCCTCGTCCTTCACCGTCGCCGCGAACGCCACCTGCGCCGGCGCCACCGCGCTGACCACCACGGGGCTCACGGCCCAGAGCCTCGCGGGCGGGCTGAACCGCGCGACCACCTGCCTCACCGGCGGCGGCGGGCAGCTCTACTACACCGTGAGCGTCGCGCCGGGCACCCAGGCGACGGTGCGGGCCACGCCGACGGGCATGACGCCCACCTGGACCCCGCAGCTCCGACTGCTCGACGACTGCGCGGCGACGACCTGTCTGCAGAACGCGTCGGGCACCTCGGGCATGCCGGGCTCGCTGACCTTCGCCAACAACGGCACCACGATGCGCAGCTACGTGCTCTCGGTGAGCGCGTCGTCGCCGCTGGCGGTGTCGGGCACCTTCGACCTCTCCCTCGCGACCCAGATGCTCATGCCGGGCGCGTCGTGCGAGATGGCCCTCGACGTGCCCGCGGGCATGGGTCGCATGGGCGAGAACACCATGAACGGCGGCCCCGCGAACACCGTGTGCCAGACCGGCCTCGGGCAGCAGCGCTGGTTCCGCGTGTCGATCCCCGCGGGGCAGCGGCTCAATGTGACCGCGACGCCCGGCGCCATGTCGGGCCGCCGCGCGGCCGTGCGCATCCTCGACAACTGCACGGCCACCGCGTGCCTCACCAGCACCGGCGGGACCACCGACACGGCCTCCACCGTCGGCGCGAACAACACCGGCACGACGGCTCGCACGGTGTTCGTCTCGGTGAGCGGCGAGAGCACCACGATGCCGATGGCCTTCGACCTCGCCACGGCCCTCGTGCCGATCATGCCCTCGGGCGTGTGCGAGAGCCCCGTGGCGCTCCCCAACGGCATGGCCGTCAACGGCGACACCGGGCGGGGCCTCGCGCGCCCGACCCGCTGTCAGACCGGCGACCTGAGCAACGAGGTCTTCTTCTCCGTCACGGTGCCCGGGGGGCAGCGCACCGCGGTGCTCGTCACGCCCGCCATGGGCGCGACCTGGCGCCCGCGCGTCCGCGGGCTCACGGGCTGCTCGGCCACCTCCTGCTTCGCCAACATCGCCGGCACCACCGACGGCGGCGCGGCGACGCTCAACCTCGACAACCCCTCGCAGCTCCCGCGCGAGATGATCGTCAGCGTGTCGACCACCACGGCGATGACCGGCGGCGCGTTCACCATCACCGCGACCAACGGCGCGCTGCCCACGCCCCCGGTGCCCTACTACGCGATGACCATGATCCCCGCGATGTGTGACGACCTCGCCATGGGCACCGCGATCGCGCCGAGCTCGGGCGCGTGGAGCGACGACAACGTCTCGGCCAACGCCGCGCTGCCGTTCACGTTCCGCTTCTTCGACGCCGACACGACGCACTTCACCGTGACCTCCAACGGCTTCATGCAGCTCTACGCGAACGCCATGGGCACGGGCGCCACGACCTTCTCGAACAGCCTCCTGCCCGCCACCGGCACGCCCAACGGGCTCATCGCGCCGTTCTGGGATGACCTCTACTCCGTCGACACGACCACCGGCGTGCGCAGCGCCACCCTGGGCACCATGCCCAACCGCCGCTTCGTCGTCGGCTGGAGCAACTGGGAGACCGGCGAGGGCTCCACGGGCGAGACCCTCACGTTCCAGGCGAAGCTCTTCGAGACCACCCGGGTCATCGAGATCCACCACTGCAACATCGCCGGCGCCGGCGCACGCAGCCGCGGCAACTCCGCCACCATCGGCGTCGAAGACGCCATGGGCATGCGCGGCAACCTCATCGGGTACGAGTACGAAGGCATCGCCGCCACTGGCCGCGGCTACCGCCTCACGCCCCCCATGTGATCCCCGCCGCGCACGGTACCCACGTCGCCGTGCGCGTCTCCCCGCCCCGCAACTTCCCCTGTCTGTGCTACGCGGTGCGTGATGCGCGCCGCGCGGCTCTCGCTCTCCCTCGTCCTCGGGTGCTCCAGCGGCGCGAGCGTCGCGGTCGACGCCGGCCGCGACGTCGCCCCGACGCCCGACCTCACCGACGCGCCCGCCGTCGACGCGCCCGCCGTCGTCGACGTCCCTGCTCCCCCACGGGACGTCCCGCGCGACGCGCCCCCCACCAACCCGCGCTGCCCCGACGGCCGCGCGCTGCCCTACCCCGACCTCGTGGAGCTCGGCGACGGCACCCCGCTGCCGCCGTGGAGCTTCGGCGACATCAACCTCGCCGACCGCTACACCCCCTGCGCGGCCGCCCCGGACCTCCTCGTGCTGCGGGTGATGGCCGCGTGGTCGGGGCACTCCCGCTGGCACGCCGCGCACACCAACGCCTTGCGCCGCAGCGCGTTGGGCGCACGGGTGAAGGTGCTCGACGTGCTGGTCTACGGCGAGCAGAACCTCCCCGCCACCGCGGCCGACCTCGCGCCCTGGCGCGCGCGCTACGACGTCGCCCCCGACGCGCTGGGGCCAGACCCGGCGTACCGCGTTCGGCCGCTGTTCCTCGCCGCGCCGCGCCTGCCGATGGTGATCTACGTCGACCCGCGCACGATGATCCCGCTGCAGGTGCAGGAGAACCCCACCCAAGAAGAGGTCGCCGCCGCGCTCGCCCGCGCCGCCGCGCGCTACGCGAACGCGCCCGCCCCCACGCTGCCCCCTCCGCCCCGCGTCGACGGGCTGTTCAGCCCCGACGAGTGGGACTTTCTCCGCGCGATGAGCCTCCCTGGCGCCCCGCCGCCCGATCCGACGAACCGCGTCGGCGACGACCCCCGCGCGGCGTCTCTGGGCGAGGCGCTCTTTCGCGACGGCGCGCTCTCGTCCAACGGCATGTTGAGCTGCGCCGACTGTCACCGCGACGAGCACGACACGGCCGACGGACGTCCCGTGGGCCTCGGGCTCCGCGAGCTCGACCGCAACGTGCCCTCGGTGCGCCTCAGCGCGCACTTCCTCTGGCAGTTCTGGGACGGCCGCGCCGACTCCCTCTGGTCGCAGGCCCTGGGGCCCATCGAGAACCCCGACGAGATGAACGGCGCGCGCACCGACGTGGCCCGCCGCGCGGCCACGACCCACCGCGAGGGCTACACCGCCGTGTTCGGCGCGCCGCCGCCCTTCGACGACCTCGCGCGCTTCCCCCGCGGGGCGCGCCCCGGCACCGCGCCGTGGGCGGCGATGCGCGACGAGGACCGCGCCCTGGTCGACCGCGCGTTCGTCAACGTGGGCAAGGCCATCGCGGCCTACGAGCGCACGCTGCGGGCGCCGCGCACGGCGTTTGATCGCTACGTCGCGGGGGATTTCTCCGCGATGAGCGCCAGCGCGCGGCAGGGCCTGCGCACGTACCTCGACGCGGGCTGCGCGCAGTGCCACTTCGGCCCCACGCTGAGCAACGACAGCTTTCACAACATCGGCATGCCCACGGGCCGCCGCGACGGCGTGCCGGACCAGGGGCGCTACGCCACCGTGCGCGCGCTGCTCGCATCCCCCTTTCGCGCCGACGGCCCCTTCAGCGACGACCCCACCCAGGGCGCGCACCTCACGGGCCTCGCGCGCGTGGACATCATGGAAGGCATGTTCCGCACGCCCACCCTCCGCAACGTGGCCCGCACGGGCCCGTGGGGGCACGGCGGCAACTTCACCACGCTGGAGCAGGTGGTGGTGCACTACGCCGAGGTCGCCACGGGGCACCACCGCGAGCAGAGCGCCGCGGGGGAGCTCGACGCGCACCTCGTGGGCTTTCACCGCGACGGCGTGTCGACCACCCGCATCGCGGACCTCATGCGCGCGATGAGCGAGTGAGGCTCAGCGCTGCGCCATGTCGAGCAGGGCGTTGCGGGCGGCGTTGTAGGCCGGGGAGTTGTTGGGCAGGAGCTGCATGCACTCCTGGTAGAGCCGGCGCGCCTCGTTGGGGTTGCCGCCGCGCTCGAGGTCCGCGAGGATGCGCGTCGCCTGCACGTACCACGCGGGCTTGGGGTTGAGCCCGCTGCCCACGCTGCGCGACTGCGTCAGGGCCGCGCGGGCCTCGCCGGCGTCGCCGCGGTCCGCGAGGAGACGTCCGAGGTTGTAGAACCAGTCGCCGTGCCGCGCGTCGTTGCGCACCGCGGTGCGGTAGAGCTCGATGGCGTTCGACTGCCGGCCGAGGGCGTCGTCGATCTCCGCCCAGGTCGCGTAGGCCTCCCAGAAGCGCGCGTCGCGCCGCACGGCCTCGTTGACGTCGGAGAGGGCCTGCTGCGCGAGCCCGCGCCCGAGCTTCACGTCGGCGCGCACCCAGTACCCGCGCGGGTACGTGGGGTCGATCTCGATGGAGCGCTCCGCGAGCTGCAGCGCCCGCTGGCCGTCACCGAGGCGGCGGTGCACCTCGGCGGCGTAGGCGTTGTAGTCCGTGCGGTTCGGGTTCAGCTCGATGGAGCGATCGAGGTAGCGGAGCGCGTCCTCGACGTTGCCGACGCCGAGTCGCGCGCGGCCCATGAGGTACTGCGCCTCGGCGTTGGTGGGGTGGTCGACCACCACCGAGCGGAGCATCTGGTCGGCGTCGCCGAAGTTGCCCAGCGCCACGAGCGTCGCGGCGACGCGGTTGATGAGCTCGACGTTGGTCGGGTCCCGCGCGAGGGCCTCGCGAAAGGTCGTGAGCGCCTCGGCGAGCTGACCGCGCGCCTCGGCGAGCTGACCGCGCGCGAGGTTCAGGCCGGGATAGCCCGGGTCGGTGCGGGCCACGTGCTCGAACTCGCGCTGCGCGTCGTCGAGGCGGTTCAGGCGCCGCAGCACGTCACCGAGCTGAAAGTGGGCGCGCAGGTCGTTGGGCTCGCGCTCCACCGCGGTGCGCAGCTCGGCCTCCGCGCCGGCGAGGTCGTTGCGCGAGAGCCGCCCGAAGGCCAGGGCGCGGTGGATCGCGGCGTTGTCGGGCACCCGCGCGCGGGCCTCCATCAGCACCTGGTCCGCCGCGTCGACGCGCTGGAGCTGCACCAGCAGCTCCGAGAGCGCCACGTAGGCCTCGAGGTTCTCGGGCTGCAGCCGGATCGCCTCGCGGAACGACTGCTGCGCCTGCGCCCGCTGGTCGGTCGACACCGCGAGGGCGCGGCCCAGCCAGAAGTGCAGCCGCCCGTCGTTGGGGTGCGCCTGCACCGCGGGCTCGATGGCGGCCTTGGCCTCGGCCGACTGGTTCAGCGCGATGAGCGCCTGGGTCAGCCCGACCACCGCGTTGAGGTCGTTGGCGTCGGCGTTGCGCGCGTTGCGAAAGCGCGCGAGCGCGTCGGCGTAGTTGCCCTGGCGGTAGAGCACCTGCCCGCTGCCCACCAGCGCCGCGGCGTTGCGCGGGTCAAGCTCCAGCGCGCGCTGAAACCGCTGCTGCGCGATGCCCAGGCGCTCCCGAGCCATCTCGATGTTGCCCGCCACGACGCAGGCGTCGGCGCGCTCGACGTTCGACGCGCCCAGCCCCGCGCGGTCGCGCACGAGGCTCTGCAACAGGTCCAGCGCGCGGCCCCGCTCGGCCTCGTTCTGCCCGAGCAGCCGCGCCAGCATGACCCGCGCGCCGGAGTGTCCGGGCTCGTGCTGCAGCACCTCCTCGGCCATGCGCCGCGCGCCCACGAGGTCGCCGGTCGCGTAGAACGCCTCGGCGAGGAGGTAGCGCGAGCGGGCGCAGGGGCGACGCTGCCGGGCCTGCTGCGCCTGCCGGAGCCACTGCTCGTTGTCGTTGAGCCGCGCGGCGGCGAGGGTGGAGAGGTCTCGGCCCACGAGGGGGTCCTGCCGGGAGAGGCGCAGGGCCTCGCGGGCGTTGTCGCGGGTGAGCGCGTCGGCGGCCTTGGCGAGGTTCAGGTAGCGCAGCCCCGGCGGGGCCTCGCGGAGCTCTTGCAGCAGGGTGCGCGCGCGGCCGGTGCGCTCGGGGTCGGCGCCGAAGCGCAGCACCACCATGTTGTTCGCGTAGGCGGTGTAGGCCTTGAGCTCCAGCTCCTTGGGCACCCGCGTGACGGCCTGATCGAGGCGACGCAGCGCGGCCACGGCGCGCTCGTAGGTGTCGTGCTCCAACACCCGGTCGACGTAGAGGATCACCCGCTGCGCGGCCGCGTGACGCTCGGGGCCGTTGATCTGCTCGTCGAACCAGTTGCGCCCGAAGGGGCCGTACTCGGTGAGCGACAGCGCCGCGCCGCCGATGATCGCCAGGCCCAGCAGGCTGAGCCCGCCGTAGAGCACGAGGGTGCGCGTGGGGAGGCGCGGCCCCTTCGCGGCGGTCTCGACCGGGCGGCCGATGGGCTTGCCGAAGCTGCGCCCCGTCGGCGCGGGCGGCGCAGGGATGTTCAGGCCGAGGTCAGCCCCCGCGGCCGCCCGGGGCGGCGGATCGGAGGGGAGGACCCCCACGGAGTTCGCCGCGGGCGGGAGGCTGAAGGTCTGATTGCTCATCAGGGGCGCGGCCCCGGTGAGCGGGTCCTTCGGGATCCCGATGGCGCTCACGTCCCCGGCGCCGGGGGGCAGCGAGAAGCCGCCACGTCCGAGGTCGAGTTCGCCAAAGGCCGCGCCGCCCGTGGGCGGAGGGAACGACGACACCGCCCCCACGCGCGGCGGCTCCTGCATCGCGACGATGACGTCGGGCGCCTCGCGGGTGACCTCCTTGCGCGTCGCGCGGCCGGTCTTCACCTGCATCGGCGCCGGGAGCGCGGCGGGGTCAGACGCCAACGCGGGGAGGTCGTCAGACGCGACGGTGAACGCCTTCTTCTCGATGCCGATGCGTCCGAGCTTGAGCCCACCGCCCTGGGGCGCGGCGACCTCCAACGGGCCGTCAGGGATCTCCGGCGCGGCCTCGAACTGGGGCAGTCCCGCAGGGCTCATCGGGAGACCCGCAGGGCTCATCGGGAGACCCGCAGGGCTCATCGGGAGACCCGCAGGACTCATCGGGAGACCCGCGGCGTTCATCGGGAGACCCGCGGCGTTCATCGGGAGACCCGCGGCGTTCATCGGGAGACCCGCGGCGTTCATCGGGAGTCCCGCGGCGATCTGCGGCAACCCCGCGGCGATCTGCGGCAACCCCGCGGCGATCATGGCAGGCAGCGCCGCCTCGGCGACCATGGGGAGGTCGAGTTCGTCTGGCGCGACGGGCTGCGGAGAGGGACGCGGGACCACCGTCGGTACCGCCTCACCGGTCATGGTGATGGTCGAGCGATGCAGGGACCCACCGCCGAGCACGCCCGGAATCCCCACCCCCGCGGGCGCGGCGAGGTTGCCGGGGAAGGCACGCGCGGCCGAAGGCTCCAGGGGAGAGGGCAGGCCCGTGATGTCCCGCGGCATGGGCAGCGCGATCTCGTCGGAGGCCAACGGCACCGGCTCGTCCAGCAGCGCGAAGGGGATGCTGGCCTCAAGGTCCATGGGGATCGGGAGGTCGCTGATGGGCGCCGTGGGCGCGGGGCTTCGCATCGCCTGCGGGGGCGGCGGCGGGGGCGCACGACCAGGACCTGCGGATCCTCGGGGAGGCGGCGGCGGAGGCTGACGCGGCGAGGGAAGCCCCGCGGTCTCGCGCGGCGAGGGAAGCCCCGCGGTCTCGCGCGGCGAGGGAAGCCCCGCGGTCTCGCGCGGCGAGGGAAGCCCCGCGGCGTCTTGCACCACGGGCAGGTTGTCGACGCTCTGCGCGCTGTCAGGGCGTCGAACCAGGAAGGTGGTCTGACACTTCGGGCAGCGCATGGTCATCCCGTTCCGAGGGACGCGCCGCTCATCGACCTGGAAGGGGTTCTGGCATCCCTGGCAGTGAACTTCGAACATCGCGCTACGCCCCCTCCTCGGGGTTCCCCTGCTCTTCGAACGGGCCGCTCACCGACACACGCGGTTGCGTCCCCCCTGCTTCGCCCGGTAAAGCGCCTCGTCGGCGCGCTGGAACAATGCCTCGGCGTCACCTGCGTCCTCGGGGAACGCGGCCACCCCGACGCAGATCCCCGGCCGCAGCGCGATGCCTTCGCGCGCGAAGGGGTGCTCGTTCACCGCCCGGTGGATCTCCCACGCGACCTGCTCGGCCCGGACCGTGTCGTGGTCGGGCAGCGCCGCGCAGAACTCGTCGCCGCCGAAGCGCGAGCCGATGCCGCGCCCTTCGATCACGCGGCCGATGAGGTGCCCGGTCTCGCCGATGGTGTACGCGCCGAAGAGGTGGCCATGGGTGTCGTTGATCTTCTTGATCCCGTCCATGTCCATGACCAGCAGGGCCACCGTGGTGCCCCGGGCGCGCGCGGCGTCGACGAGCACGTTGAGCTCCTGGTCGAAGCGGCGGCGCACGTAGAGCCCCGAGAGGTCGTCGACGTTGAGCAGCCGCTGCACCTGCTCGTCGAAGGCCTCCTCCAGGCGGTCTTGCAGCTCGAAGCGCACCACCGTGCGCCCCAGGACCACCTTGTCGCCATGAGAGAGCCGGTGCTCGGTGATCCGCTGGCCGTTCACCAGGGTGCCGTTGGTGCTCCCGAGGTCGACCACCCACCAGCGGTCGCCGCGGTCTTCGATGCGCGCGTGGCGCCACGAGATCCCCGTGTCGGTGAGCACCACCTCGGCCTGCGGGTCGCGCCCCAGGACCACGCTCGCCAGCAGCCGATGCCGCTGCCCCACGGCGCTGCCCGACATCACCACCACGGTGGGCTTGCGCGCGTCGCGCAGGGCCGCCTGCAGCTCCTCGCGGAGCCGCACCCCCTCTTCCAGGGGCAGCGTACGGAGGCTCTCCGGCGCGGCGCTCTCGCTGCGCGTTGGCGGCGTCGGGAGCGTCTTCGTCGGGTTCGCTGCGTCGTCGGGCGTTCGCTCGTCGGGCATGAAGGGATCCCTTTGGAGCCTACCAGAAAGGTCCCCGGCGTCGGCGAAAACTTCATGTCCGGGCAATGGGTTGCCCTGGCGGGGGCGTGGCGTAGTCTGCGCGTCGATGAGCGCACAGGAGAACCCCAACCCCACCGGGCTCGACGGCATCGATTTCGTCGAGTTCGCCTCCCCCGACCCCGCGGCCCTCGACCGACTCTTCAAGGCCTTCGGCTTCTCCAAGCTGATGCGCCACCGAGACCGGGCGTTGGACCTCTACGCGCAGAACGACATCGTGTTTCTGCTCAACCGCGACCCGAACTCCTTCGGCGCGGGCTTCGCGAAGATGCACGGCCCGAGCGTCTGCGCGATGGGCTGGCGCGCGCGCAACGCGGGCGACGCGCGGGGCACCGCGGTGCAGCGCGGGGCGCGGGCGGCCACGGGGGACCTCACCCGCGACGGCAAGGCCCTGCCGGCGATCTTCGGCATCGGCGACAGCCTGATCTACTTCGTCGACGGGTATGAGCAGGGCGACCTCGCGGCGCGCTACGCCCCGCTGGGCTTCGTGCCCCTGGAGTCGCCCGAGCTCGTCCCCGACAAGGGCTTCCTCGTCGTCGACCACCTCACCAACAACGTCTTCAAGGGGACCATGGACACCTGGTCCAGCTTCTACAAAGACATCTTCGGGTTCACCGAGGTGCGGTACTTCGACATCCGCGGGGTGAAGACGGGCTTGACCTCGTACGCGCTGCGCTCGCCCTGCGGGCGCTTCTGCATCCCGATCAACGAGGCCACCGAGTCGAAGTCGCAGATCAACGAGTACCTCGAGGAGTACAAGGGCCCGGGGATTCAGCACATCGCCTTCGCGACGCGGGACATCCTCGCCTCCCTCGACGCGATGAAGGGCACCGAGGTGCGCTTCCTCGACATCGACGACGAGTACTACGCGAGCATCTTCGAGCGCGTGCCCCACGTGCGCGAGGACCGCGCGCGCATCCGCGCCCACAACGTGCTCGTCGACGGCGACGAGCAGGGCTACCTCCTGCAGATCTTCACGAAGAACGTGGTCGGCCCGATCTTCATCGAGCTCATCCAGCGCGAGAACAACCTCTCCTTCGGCGAGGGGAACTTCGGCGCGCTGTTCCGCTCCATCGAGCGCGACCAGATGCGCCGCGGCTACCTCACCTGACCGCGCGCACCGCGACCACGTCGACGGTGAACGCCAGGTCCATCCCCGCGAAGGGGTGGTTGGCGTCGACCATCACGTGGTCGTCGTGCACCTCGAGCACCCTCAGCGTGAGCTCCGCGCCGTCTTCGCCCTCCACGTCGACCTCGTCACCCACGACCGCCTCGTCGGGGAACTCCGTGCGGTCCACCGCGAAGACGTCGCGCTCGGTGCGCGGGCCGTAGGCGTCTTCACACGCGACCTCCACGGTCAGCACGTCGCCCGCGAAGGCGCCCTCCAGCGCGGCCTCCAGGCCCGGCACCACCGCCCCCTCGCCCCACGTGAAGCCCAGCGGCTCCCCGGCGTCGCGCGTGCGCTCCAGGACCGCGCCCTTCGCGTCGCGCAGCACGTAGTGAAGCTCCACCCAGGTCCCCGGTCCCACCGCGACGCTCACGTCTCACGCTCCATCGACTGCTCCAACAGCAACACCCCGACGGCCAGCGCCACCACGCGGTAGGGGTCCATCGGGCCCGCGGGCGACGCCGCGCCGAAGCCCGCCATCAAGATGCACGGCCACGCCAGCGCCCTGCGAATCGACGCGCCCGCGTCGTGCCGCTGCGCCGCCAGCGAGACGCCCCCCGCGGCCACCAGCAGGCTGAACAGCAGGGAGTACATCGCCAGGAACCACCGCGGCGCGGTGCCCACCAGCGCGCTGGGCCAGAGCGCGAAGCGCGCGCCGAAGGCCACCCGCGCGACCGTGTCGACGGTGAGGGGATAGCGCGTGGCGAGGGTCGAGAGCACCACCACCAGCGCCGCCGGGGCCGCGCCGAAGGCCGCCACCAGGGGCAGACCCGCGCGGCGCAACGAGCTCTTCAGCGACCACGCGAAGGCCAGGGGAACCCCGGCCAGGGCCAACACCTCGCCCACCGGCGAGAGCCCCTCGGCGACGCGGGGCCAGAAGCTCCCGGGGATCGCCGCGGCCCGCGCGGGCGGACCCACGAGCTCCGCGAGCTCGCCGAGCATCAGCGCGAGCAGCACCACGGCGGGGAGAAAGTCCCTGCGGCGCAAGGCGATCCACACGGCGCGGGAGAGCGAGACCTGGATCAGCACCCCGACGCCCGCGAGCGCGCCCCACTGCACCGCGTGGGGGAGCTCACCGCGCATGGCCATCACCGCCGCGAGGGTGATGGGCAGCAGCGCCAGCGCGCGGAGCATCATCGACGCGCCGGAGAGGGCGCCGGTCTCGCGCTGCACCGTGCTCTGCCAGCACATCCGCGGGAGGGCCACGAGGGCGAGGCACACGCCGCTCACGGCGCAGAACGAGCCCAGGTGGGCGAGCCACGGGCGCTGCGCGGTGAGGCCCACGAAGAGCCGGGTGAAGAGAAAGCCGTAGATCAACAACGCCACGGCGCTACCGGCGGGGAAGGTCCCCCGGTCGGGCGCGGGGAGGTCGGTGTCGGCAGAGGCGTCGGTCGCGTCGAGGGTCATGTCTCCGTCGCCTTGCGGTAGCGCCGCAGGAAGGTGCGGGCCACCTGCTCCACGTCGAGGCGGAGGTATTTCGCGACCTCGACGACGAACCCGCGGGTGTACACGGCCGGGGGCAGCGCGCGAAAGTCCTCGTCCTCGATGGCGCGCAGGTGCTGCAGGGAGATCTTCGTGCGCGCGGCCACGCCCCGGAGCTCGATGCCCCGGGCCTCGCGAATGGCCTTGAGCAGCGCGCCCGAGAACTCCGTGTCGGGGTGCACCTCGGGCTCCGTGAGCCCCGGCAGGGGGGCGTCGTCGACGGCCTCCAGGGGCGCGAGAAAGGGCCGCAGCAGCGGGTCCATGGGCGAGATCGAGAGGTCGTAGGGACGTCGCCGCGAGGGGTCGAGGAGCACGTCGCGGGCCTCTTCGACCCGGGCGATCATCCGCGCGACCTCCTCCTCGGTGTGCACCCCCGTGAGCGCGATGCCCTCGGCGGCGTAGATCTCCCGGGTCTTGCGGTACGCCCGGCGGATCTCCTCGTCCGAGGCCCCGCGGTCCAGCGCGAGGACCTCGTAGTGGGTGGGCGCGGCGGGCGCGGTGGACAACGGCTGCACGGGCGGCGGCGCGGGGGCCATGGCCGCGAGGGGCGAGGCCGCGTTGGCGAGGAGACGTCCGCCCTCCACCGAGAGCAGCCGACGGGCGATGCGCTCGAGGTTGCGGCTGGCCTTCGCCGCGGGCGCGTCGAGGAGAACCGGGCGACGTCGCCGCGCCGCGAGGAGCACGGCGTCGTCGAACTCGATGGCGCCGAGGTACTCCAGCACCGGGCCCATGGGGCGGTGGGCCACGCGCACCATGTTCTCGCCGAGGTCGAGGTCCGAGCGCGCGCGGGACTGGTTCATCACCAGGCGCAGGCGGCCCATGGAGAACTCGCCCCAGATGATCCGCGCGAGGTCGGGCTCGGCGCGGGCGAGGGGCTCGGCGAGGTCCACGGGCAGCGGCGGACCGCCCCCGTCACGCACGAGGGAACGCAGCCGCCGCAGCGCCGCGGTGTGCCCCATGGCGCGAAACCGCTGCGCGAGCCGTCGCGCGAAGAGGTGCCGCTGCACCCGGTAGACCTCCTCGACGGCCTCGGGCTCGGGCGCGGCCACGGTGAGCGCGGCGTCGGCGTCGAGCAGCGCGTCGAGGGTGCGTCCGCCCACGCCGGGTCCGAGGTCCACCACGCAGAGGTCAGCGCCGCAGCGCGCGGCGATCTCGCGGAGACGTCTCCGCCCCGGCGGCGGCCCCTTGCCCGCGGCGCCCTCGAAGAGCCGCACGTTGGCCACCACGGTCTCGTGCCCGCGCTCCCCCGACGGGTGCGGCAGCCACGGGGGCGACGTGGTCGCGGGGCGGGTGACCCCGAAGACCGCGGCGAGGGGCGAGCGCTCGGGGTGCCCGTCGACCAGCAGCACCTTCTTGCCGATGCTGGCGATGAAGACCGCGAGGCCCGACGCCACCAGGGAGCGCCCCACGCCCCCCTTGCCGCCGCCGATGGCGATGATCCTCGCGGGGGGTGTCGGCGTTGCTTCGGTCACGCGGGCTGAAGGTGTAGCGGTGTCTGCGCGCCGAGGGAAGCGGCGATGCGCGTCAGGTGATCTGCTCCCGGCGGAGGTCGCGCCAGAGCAGCGCCCCCGCGAGGGCGGCGACCGCCAGCAGCGCGAGGCCCGTGGGCACCTCGTGCAGGAGCACCTTGCCCACCCCGAAGAGCGTGCAGTCGATGAGCGCCACGCCCAGGATCCAGTCCCGGAAGCGCACCGGGATCGCGGGCGGGAGCGGGGTCGAGGTGACGGTATCCCCTTGCGCCGCAAGGGCCTGGCGCACGGGCTCCCACCCCGGACCCGCGGGGCGGGTGCGCTGGTAGAACGCCGTGAGGGTGCTCATGGGCTCGGGCTTCGTCGCGAAGGTCACCGCGAGCCAGGTCACCGTGGTGAACGCGAGGGTGCCGAGCATGAGGTACGCGAAGCCCCGGGGGTCGTCGGCGTCGAGGCCCACGACCTTCTGCAGCACCACCGACGCGACCAGCGACGCCACCATCGCCGACACCTCGGACCACGCGTTCACCCGCCACCAGTACCACCGCAGGATCAGCACCAATCCCCCGCCCGACCCCAGCGCGAGGAGGATCTTCCACGCCCCCGCGATGGACCCGAGGAGCAGGGTGACCCCGCCCGCGACCACCATGGTGAGCAGGGTGGCGAGGCGCGACGCGCGCACCAGCTGCCGCTCGTCGGCCTCGGGGGCGATGAAGCGTCCGTAGAGGTCCCGCACGAGGTACGACGCGCCCCAGTTGAGGTGCGTCGCCGCGGTGGACATGTACGCCGCGAGGAAGCCTGCCATCATCAAGCCCCGCAGCGCGGGCGGCAGGTGGTCGATCATCACCCGCACGTAGGCCGCCTCGCCGTCGCCCTGTCCGTTGCGCAGCTCGGGGTAGAGCACCAGCGCCGCGAGGGCCGTGAGCACCCAGGGCCACGTGCGCACGCAGTAGTGCGCGACGTTGAACCACAGCGTCGCGAGCACCCCGTCGCGCTCACTCTTCGCGGCGAAGATGCGCTGCGCGACGTAGCCCCCGCCGCCGGGCTCGGCCCCCGGGTACCACGCCGCCCACCACTGCACGCCGAGGTACACCGCGAGGGCGATGGCGGGCATCCACGGCGCGTCGAGGGGGGGCAGCACCTGGAGCCGCTCGGCGGGGAGCACCGCGCGGATGTGATCAATGCCCCCCGCGGCGCGCACGGCCGAGACCGCGAGCACGATGGTCATTCCGAGCTTCACCACGAACTGCAGCACGTCGGTGACCAGCACGCCCCAGAGGCCCGACACCGCGGTGTAGACCCCGGTGAGCGCGAGGCACACGGCGATGGACGTGGTCTTCGGCAGCCCCAGGGTGAGGTCGAGGATCTTCGCCATCGCGAGGTTGACCCACCCCAGGATGATGCAGTTGATCGGCAGCGCGAGGTACGCCGCGCGAAAGGCCCGCAGCCCGCTGGCGGCCCGGCCGGCGTACCGGATCTCGACGAGCTCCACGTCGGTCATCACCCCCGCGCGGCGCCAGAGCGCGGCGAAGAAGAAGACCGTGAGCATCCCCGAGGCCACGGCGTTCCACCACAGCCAGTTGCCCGCGACGCCGTGGCGCACGACCATGCCCGAGACCGCGAGGGGGGTGTCGGCGCCGAAGGTGGTGGCCACCATGGAGGTGCCCGCGAGCCACCAGGGCACGTTGCGGCCCGAGAGGAAGAACTCGCTGGTGCTCTTGCCCGCGCGCCGCCCGAAGGCGAACCCGATCAAGAGGTTCACCGCGAAGAAGCCCACGATCACCGCCCAATCCACCGTCGTGAGCCGCATCGCGCGAATGGGAGCCGGGCGGGGCGCGCGGGGTCAAGTTTGCGCGGGAGAATCCCGGCGGCGGATGTCTCCAGCGCGCGGCGCCCCTTCGCCGCGGACGACGCCAGACGCTTGTGGCGCAGTGACTCTCGCGTGCATCGCGGGCGTCGCGGCCTCGTCGTCGCGCGTGCGCGGACCGCGGCGCGTGCGGTCATGAGCATCGACCTCGCCTCGCTCCGCGCGCGCTTCCTGGCCGCGATGTCTCTCGCCGCCGCGTCGGCGTGCACGAGCACGGTCGCCACCGCCGATGCGTCGTCGACCGACGTGGTCACCGCCGCCGACGTGGTCACCCGCACCGACGTCGTCACCCCGGCCGACGTGGTCACCCCGGTGGACGCGACCCCCGCGGCGCCCACCTGCGCCGGGGGCATGGCGACCATGGAGTGCTTCACCCGCACGCAGCTGGAGCAGATGCTGCGCTTCCCCGGCGGGGGCCCCGCCACCGACGCCGGGCTGCAGGTCGACGCGGGCTACGCGCCCAACGGATGCATGGCCCCCGAGTTCGCGAGCAACTCCTGCTGCAACCGCGCGCAGTCGCAGCCGTGGGTGCAGGGCGACCAGTGCTGCTACTGGTTCTGCCAGGGCGCGTGCTGCGGTCGCGCGCTGCTGCTTGACGGCGCGCCGCGGCTGCCCGACACGCGCCCCGACGCGGCGTGGTGCGCGCCGATGCCGACCGCCTCCCTCGACGCGCGCACCGCGCTCGCCCTCGCGACCGCGTGGCGCGACGACGCGCGCATGGAGCACGCGTCCATCGCGTCGTTCGCGCGGGCCACGCTCTCGCTGCTCACCCTCGGCGCGCCGCCCGCGCTCCTCGCCGAGACCCAGCGCGCGGCCCTCGACGAGGTGCGCCACGCCGAGCGCTGCTTCGCCCTCGCCGCGCGCTACGACCATTGCCCCCTCGGCCCCGCGCCCTTCGACCTCGCCCTCGCCGCGCCCCTGGACCTCGCGGCCTTCGCGCTCGACACCCTGCGCGGGGGCTGCGTCGGCGAGAGCGTCGCCGCCGTGACCGCGGCCGCGCAGCGCGACGTCGCGAGTGATCCCCTTGCGCGCGAGGCGCTCGCGATGATCGCCGACGACGAGGCCGCGCACGCGTCGCTGGCCTGGCGCACCCTCGCGTGGTGCCTGCGCGCGGGGGGAGAGCCCGTGCGGCAGGCGCTGCGCGACGCGTGGCGCGGGATGTCGGGCGGCGCGCAGCTCGGCCCCTTCGACGATGTTCCCGCGGGGGTCGACCTCGCCGCGTGGCGCGACCACGGCCGCCTCGGCGCCGCGACCCGCACGGAGGTCGCGCGGCGGGTGTGGCGCGAGGTGATCACGCCGTGCGTCGAGTCCGCGCTGGACCTCGACGCGGTGTAGCGCAAACAGATTCGTGCGCTCCGACCCTTCCCTACATGCGCCCGCCACGCGGTCACGAGGCTGACCATCGACCTTCGTGACGGGGATCCCTTCAATGATCCGCGGCGCGGCCGTTCGTCGCGCGGTGCTCAGCGAAGGCGGTGCTCACATGCGGTCGTGGTGGTGTCTGGGGGCGGTGCTGGCGGGGTGTGTGGGCGCGGCGGAGGTCGACCCTGGGACGTCGATCGAACGCGCCGACGACCTGGTGTACGGCACGGACGACCGGCGCGAGTGGTACCAGCTCACCGACCCCGCGCAGCGGCGCGCGGCGGAGTCCACCGCGGCGCTGTTCCGCTTCAGCGCGCTCTCGCGTCGGCGCGACGGGGCCATCACGGTGCGCGGCGCGAGCACCTACGGCGCGACGCAGAACCTCTGCGCCGAGGAGCCCTACCGCGCGCAGCCCGACGCGGCGTTCTGCTCGGGCTTTCTGGTCGCGCCCGACGTCATCGCCACCGCGGGTCACTGCGTCGACAGCGCGCAGGACTGCGCGAGCATCGCCTTCGTCTTCGGCTACCGCATGAACAGCGCGAGCGCCGCGGGCACCACCTTCCCCGCGGGGGACGTGTACTTCTGCCGCGCGGTGCTCGGCCGCGAGGAGACCGGCACCTCGGACTGGGCGCTCATTCGCGTGGACCGCGCCGCGGCCAACCGCACGCCGCTGACCGTGCGTCGCAGCGGGATCGTCGCGAACAATCAGCCGCTGGTGGTGATGGGTCACCCCTCGGGGATCCCGCTGAAAGTCGCGGGCAACGCCACGGTGCGCAACAACCGCCCGGCGGCGTACTTCGAGGCCAACCTCGACAGCTACGCGGGCAACTCGGGCTCGCCCGTGCTCGACGCGCAGAGCCTCACGGTGGAGGGCATCCTCGTGCGCGGCAACGAGGACTTCGCGCTCGACGCCGCGCGGCGGTGCTTTCGCTCCAACCGCTGCGACGACGTCGCGGGGTGCCCGGGGTGGGAGGGCGTGACCCGCGCCTCGCGCTTCGCGTCGCTCATCCCGCGCTGAGGGCGTCGGGGCGGTGATGCCGCGAGGCGTTGAGCACACCATCCCGCTGATCAACACGCCCGTTCTCGTGGCGTGACTCGGGGCGGTGATGCCGCGAGGCGTTGAGCACGGCGCGCAGTGCGCGGTGCTTCACCACGCGCATGCCGGGAGGTAGCGTCACAGGCAGGAGACACACCATGCGCACGCTCAACAGCGTCGAGGAGCA
>JBILLI010000399.1:0-6883 GCA_044376155.1 Polyangiales bacterium | reverse complement strand
GAGGTGACGATCTCCTGGAGCCACTGCGCCGCGAGCGCACCGCTCTCGCGCGCGGCGACCAACCACCCGACGACGAAGCGGCTGAAGAGGTCGAGCATCAAGTAGGCGTAGTAGAAGACACCCTTGGTGGGGCCCGCGAGCTTGGTGATGTCCCAGGTCCACACCTCGTTCGGACCGCGCGCCACCAGCGACGGCTTCACGGGCGGAGGATGCCTGCGTTGCGCGCGGCGCTCTCGCACCTCGGCGAGCTCGGTCAGCAGGCGGTAGTAGGTGCGCTCGGAGGCCAGGTAGACCCCCTCGCTGAGCAACGTGGCGACGATCTCTGCGGGCGGCTGATCGACGAACCGCTCCTCGTGCAGCACCGCCAGCACCACCGCGCGGTCAGCGTCCGAGAGCTTGCGCGGGATGCGCCGCGGCGCATGCGTCGGCGTGCGCTCCGGTGCAGGGCGTTGTGCGCGGTAGTACGTCGCGCGGGCGACGTCGAGCACCTCGCAGGCCTCGTGCACCGAGAGGTCCCCGCGCTCGTTGGCGATGACCCCGAGGCTCATCGTGCGCTGCTCTCGAGCGTCAGCCCCAGAAGTGCTGAGACTTTTTTTTGGACGTCGATCACCGCCTGCATTCGCTCGAGGTCGCGACGGAGCGAGGCAACCTCGCGCTCGAGCTTCGCGATCACGTCGTCCTTCGCATCGCGCTTGCGTGGCCGCCCCGGCCCACGGGTCGCGACTCCCTCCTCGCCGTAGAGACGCAGCGCCCTGCGCCACTCAGAAAGGTGCGAGGAGTAGATGCCTTCGCGACGCAGGAGGGCCTCGATCTCACCGCGCTCGGCGCAAGCGTCGGCCTCTCGAACGATGCGCAGCTTCTCGGCGGCGCTGAAGGTACGACGCTTCGGCTTGGCCCGGCGCTTCGCCCGTTGTTCGCGTGGAGGAGCAGCAGCCTGACCACGATGCTGCGGGGGCGGCGGCGGCGGAGCCACCGGAGTCTCAGCGAGCCGCTGCGCAGAACGTTCGTCGGGGGGCGTGGTGGGTGCCACCGGGGATCGCAATCGGGTCAGAGACGGCTTCGGCATGACGGACCTTCTTCTCGCCCTCACTCACAGATTATCGGGGGGAGACTGTCTCAGGTCACGTTGGCAGATAGGGGGTCGCAACATCAGAAGAGCCGCACCCCTGAGAACTAGAGAGGCGACCGGAAGGTCACCTGTCGGTCCGCATCAGATCCGCGTCGTCCGGCGGCGTTGCGCCGTCTCGACGGGCAACAAGTCCGTCTTCGACGACGCGCCTTGCCGGACTCGCGTCTCTTCGCAGCCCACGGGGCACTTTCCGGTCGCCTCTCTAGGCGAGGCCCACGGCGCGACGGGCGCGGTCGAGGGTGGCCCGGGCGACCTCGCGGGCCTGACGGGCGCCCTCGCGGAGCACGTCTTCGACCTCGTCGGGGTGCGCGTCGAGGTGCACGCGGCGGGTGCGGGCGTCGGCGAAGACCTCTTCGATCTTCGCGCGCAGCTCCACCTTCGCGTGCCCATCGCCGAAGCCCCCGGCGCGGTACTTGTCGGCCATCACCGCGCGCTCCTCGGGCGTGGCGAACAAGCTGTAGAGCTTGAAGGCCACGCGGGGTTCGGGGTCCTTCGGGTCTTCGAGGGGGGTGGAGTCGGTGACGATGCGGTTGATGCGCTCCTTCAGCGCCTTGCCCGCGGCCATCAACGGGATGGTGTTGCCGTAGCTCTTGGACATCTTCAGCCCGTCGAGCCCCGGCACCAGCGGTGCCTCCCCGAGCAGGGGCTCCGGCCGCACGAAGACCTCACCGTAGATCGCGTGAAAGGCCGTCACCAGGTCGCGGGTGATCTCCAGGTGCTGGACCTGATCCTGCCCCACGGGCACGGTGGTGCTGTCGTAGGCGAGGATGTCGGCGGCCATGAGCACGGGGTAGGTGAAGAGCCCCACCTTGGGCTCGAAGCCCTGCTCCAGCTTGTCTTTGAACGACACCGCGCGCTGCAGCAGGCCCATGGCGCACACCGTGGAGAGCAGCCACGAGAGCTCGGTGACCTCGGGCACGTCACTCTGCCGAAAGAGCACCGCGCGGGTCGGGTCGAGCCCGAAGGCGAGGTAGCTCGCGGCCACGTCGAAGGTCATCGCGCGGAGCTTCGCCGCGTCGTGCACCGTGGTGAGCGCGTGGTAGTTCGCGATGAAGTAGTAGGAGTTGCCCTGGTGCTGGTGCGCGATGTGCTGCCGCATCGCGCCGAAGTAGTTGCCCAGGTGCAGCTCGCCTGAGGGTTGGATCCCTGAGAGGTAGCGCTTCGGCCGTTCCATGACCCGGTGGTGCATCCCGCGCCCGGCGCGCCGCGTCAAGCGTCAGCGCGGCCAGCGCACCGTGCCCTGCTCGGCGCGGGGGATCCAGAGGGGGTCTTGCTGCCCGAGCTGCCCGAGGTGGTTCGAGCCCCAACAGAACACCCGCGCGGTGAGCGTGCGCGCGCAGGCGTGCTCCTCGCCCACCGCGAGCTCGACGGCGACCTCGTCGCGCGGGAGCCGCACCTCGACCGGGGTGACGCTGTCGGCGAAGGTCCCGTTCCCGAGTTGTCCGCGGGGGTTCGCGCCCCAGCACCACACCCGCCCCGACGCGCGGGCGCAGGTGAACGCGCCGCCGGCCTGCACCTGCGCGACGTCGCCGAGGTTCAGCACCCGCGTCGCCGTCGGGACCACCGCGGGCGCCACGATCGGCGCGCCGACCTGCCCCCAGGCGTTCGCCCCCCAGCACCAGACCTGCGTGCCGAGGCGGGCGCACGCGTGCGACTGCCCCGCGGTGATCTCGTCGGCGCCCGCCATGACCGCGGCCCGGCGCTGCGAGCCCGCGGTGATGATGTCAGGTGAACCCAGCCCCGCGCCGCACTGACCGGACTCGTTGGCGCCGAAGCAGTCGACCCGGCCCGCGAGGGTGCGGGCGCAGGTGAAGCGGCTGCCGGCGGCGACCTCGGCGACCGGCGCAAGGCCGGGCACGGGGAGCCCCGTCGCGCGCACCCCCAGGCTCGACTGCCCCGACTCGCCGCGATCGTTGGAGCCCCAACAAGACACCCCGCCGCCGCGGTCGATCGCGCAGGTGTGGGAGTCTCCCGCGCTCACGTCACGGGTCGCGGCCGTCGGGGGAGCCGGGGTCGCGCCGAAGATCACGTTCGACGAGGTGGCGCTCGGCGTGACCTGCCCCTGCGCGTTGAACCCCCAGCACGACAGCGCGCCGGCCGAGGTGATCGCGCAGGCGTGCGCGCCCCCGGCGTCGAGGCGCTCGATGTCCTGGAGGGCCATGCCTCCGAGGATCCCGCGCGGGACCACCACCGGCGAGGGCTCCACGCTGGGCAGCGGGGACATCGCCAGGCTGGAGCCGCCGAGCTGCGCGACGTTGTTGAGCCCGACGCACGCGACCTCGCCCGCGCGCCGCGCGCAGGTGAAGGCGCGCCCCAGGGCGAGCGACGCGGCCCCGCGCAGCGAGGGCACCTCGACGGGGATCGGGAAGAGCGCCGTGAGTCCGTTGCCGAGCTGTCCGAAGTAGTGGGCGCCCCAGCAGCGGAGCGGGCCCCGGGCTTCGACCGCGCAGGTGTGCGCGGCGCCGACCCCGACGACCGGCGCGCCCCCCGCCCAGGCGACCGGGAAGGGGAGCGCGGCGACCGCCGGCGCGACGCTGCGGGTGACGGCGCCGGTGCCATCGCTGCCGAGCTCGTTCGCGCCCCAACAACGCACCGCGCCCGAGGGCTCCACGGCGCACTGGTTGATGTACCCCAACACGGGATGGTCGGAGACGTAACGCTCGGCCGGGACGGGGGTGGGGTGAATCCCCGGGGAGGTCCGGCCGGGGATCGCGCCGAGGTCGCTCCGCCCCCAGCAGCGAACGGCGCGGCCGCCCCGCGCGCACGCGACGAAGCCGCCCGCGTAGAGCGCATCGAGGCTGCCGCCCGCCTCCAGCGCGCCCGCGATCACCAGCGGCGTGAACGACCCGCTGCGCACCGTCGGCGACACGCCGAGCTCGCCGTAGGCGTTGCGTCCCCAGCACCACACGGTGGGCGTCACGCCCGCGCAGGTGAAGCCGTCGCCCGCGACCAGGAAGCGACCGATCACCCCACCCACCCTGAGCGGAGGTGTGGGCTGCATGGTGTTCGACCAGCCCGTCGCGCCGAAGGTGTTGTTCCCCCAGCAAAAGACGGCGTTGTCGGCCGTGCGCGCGCAGGAGTGCGACGAGCCCAGCGCGAGCGACGCCATCGTGGGGATCCCAACGACCCGCACCGGCGCGAAGGCGAACGCCGGCGCGGTGACGCCGAGCTGCTGCTCGACGTTGCGGCCCCAGCAGTAGGTCTCGCCGATGTCGGTGAGCGCGCAGGTGTGGAACGAGCCCGCGGCGATGTCGACGACGTGGGGGAGGCTCACCCGCGTCGGGGTTGCTCGAAACGACACCGGGGAGTCCAGTCCCAGCTGCCCCTGCTGGTTGCTGCCCCAGCACCAGACGCTGCCGTTCTCAAGCCGCGCGCAGGTGTGGAGAAATCCGCCCACCACCTCGAACACCGAGGACGGTGGCGATGGCGTGAGCGGGTCTTCGACGTCGGCCGGCACGTCGGGGGCGGCGGCATCGGGCGTCGCGGCGGCATCGGGCGTCGCGCCGAGGTCGTCGCCCGAGACGTCCCCGGGCGGTGGATCATCCACCAGCGTCGCAGCGTCGCGCGGCGTCGGGAGGTCGTCGGACGGCGTGTCCTCGGGGTGATCGCGCGTCGGCGCATCGGTCACGTCGGCGCCGGGCGCGTCGCGGAGCGGGGCGTCAGACGTCACCACGTCCACCGCCGCGTCTGCGGCGGGGCGCGGCGCGCAGCGGCCCGGCGTCGCGGCGCTCGCGCTGAAGGCGTACCCCGACGCGCACACCGAGGCGGCCACCGGGGCCGCGCACGAGCCCTGGAGGCAGCGCGAGCCCGGCACGCTGTCACACGCTCGATCTCCCCCCACAAGGTCGCAGCGGAAGGGCGTGGCGTCGGGCAGACAGCCGACGATCAGTCCGAGAAGCGCCGTGCGCCAGAGGGAACGCGAGGGCATGCGTGGGGTGACCGGCACCACCCCGCGTGCCTAGCACGAAGCCATGCGCGCGGGTCCACCGGCAGGCCGCCCGACGCAGAACTTCCATCTCTGCAGGGCTCCTGCGGTGCTCCCCCGCCGCGCATGCCCCCGCGGCGCGTCCGCTCCGGTGCCCCCGACCCCCATGCGGAGGCTTGCGTGCAATGGGGGGGCGGGCAGCGGCGCACGCTCAGCGGGGGACCTCGACGGGGACCGCGGCGCCGACGCGCACCGCCTCGTCGCTCACCGTGACGCGCGCGACGGCCTCGCCGATGCGGACCTCGTAGCGAGGCCCCGTGGCCACGCCGCCGCCGCTCTGCCACGCCGTCGGGAGCGGCACGGTGATGGACCACCTCCCGCCCACCGCCGCGGTCGTCGCCTCCCACGCGCGCTGCGCGTGCCGGAGTCGCAGAGGGATCGAGGCGCGCACCCTCGCGCCGTCGGGCGCGGCTCCGACGAGGCGCGCGCCGGCGACCCGCTCGAACACCGCGACCGCAGGGACGGCGGTGATCATCGGCCGCACGAAGTTGGGGGACGCGAACACCGGGCGCAGGTGCCCGAGGTGCGCGACGCCGCGGTCGGCCACGCCGCTGCCGCCGATGAGCATGGCCGCGACCGGGGTCTCGCGCAGGAAGTCTGCGCTCACGATGAGGCCGCCGCGCGACGAGCGGCGCATCGCCGCGGTGCCTCTCGGCGATGACTGCGCGAGGAACACCGAGGCGGGGAACATCACGAAGCCCGCGTCGTGGGCGTCGAGCACGCGCAGCATCCGAGCCTCGTCGCCGCGCCAGGCGGGCTCCGTCTCGCGCCAGGTCTCGCGCGAGCCGTAGGGGCCGAAGCCCGTCACGACCGTGGGGCGGCGGGCGACGTCGAGCACCTCGTGGCCCATGTCCCAGTGGGCGAAGACCGCCGCGCGCTGCCCCCGCGTCGGGTGCGTCGGCGCGCCGCGACGGAGGAAGAGCGCCGCCGTGTGCACGTCGGTGATCCACGCGCCCTGCGGCGCGCGGAGCTGCTCATGGACCCCCGGATCGAGCGTCACCCACGCGAGCGCCGCCACGACCGACGCTCCCGCAGCGCGCGCGGGGGACCACCGCCGCCGCGCCACCGCCACGAGCTCCGCCAGGCCGAGCGCGCAGAGCGAGGCGAGGAGCGCCGAGCTCGCCCGGCCGAAGCGCTGCTGCAGGAGCGTGAGCGCCACGAGCCCGCCCCCCAGCACCGCCGCCGTCACCGCCGCGTCGACCCCGCGACGCGCGGCGCGGCGCATGCCCAGGGGCGCGAGCAGCGGCGCGGCCAGCGCGAGCCCCGCGTACGCGTTCCACGCCGCCAGCGTGCCGCCTCGAAGGAGCGGCGCCGTCTCGCGGATGGAGTTCATCCACGGGTCGCGCGTCGCGAGCCAGTCGACCAGCCCGGTGCTCACCTCGTGCGCGAGCGTCGGCGCCGCGAGCGCCGTGAGCGCGGCGAGGGGGAGCAGCGCCGCGAGCGTCACCGCGCCCCGCGTCGCGAGCCTGCGCGGGAGCCCCGGCGCGTCGAAGCGATCGGCGACGAGCGACGCCGCGCAGACCGTCAGTCCCCCCGCGACGAGCAGCGCGGGCTGGAGGAACGAGAGCTGCAGATGGTGAAACGCGGGCCCCTGCGTGCGCATCCATCCCCCGTCGCGCAGCCCGAGGGCCGCCGCGCCCAGGAGCAGCGCGGGGCCGCCCGAGCCCGCGAGGCCCGCGCGCGCGGGAGCCCCGGTGGAGAGCCGCGCGGCGACGAGCGCGAGCGTCGCGAGGCCCCACTGGCTCACCGCCCCGGAGAAGACGTGCACC
>JBILLI010000398.1:0-6889 GCA_044376155.1 Polyangiales bacterium | reverse complement strand
GGCGTGGGCCCCGGTGCTCGCGCGCGCGCAGACCCCGCCCCGCGCGGAGGAGCGTCGCCCGTGGCGCGCCCACGAGGCCCTGGGCGTGTCGTGGCTGCGCTTCGGGCTCGAGCAGCGCACCCGCTTCGAGCACCTGCACAACGACGTTCGCGTCGCGAACCCCGGCGACGCCACGGGGCTCTTCTTGCGCACGCTGCTCAGCGTCGAAGTGCGCCTCGCGCCCGTGCGCGCCTTCGTCGAGGTCGCCGACGCGCGCGCCTGGAGCACCGACGCGACGCCCCTCAACACCACCCTGGTGAACCCGCTGGAGCTGCTCCAGGGGTGGGTGGGCCTGCGCGGCGAGGGGGTGCTCGCGCGCGGCGACACCGCGTCGCTCTCGCTCGGCCGCATGACCATGGACCTCGGCAGCCGACGCGTCGTGGCGCGCAACGAGTTTCGCAACACCATCAACGCCTTCACCGGCCTCGATCTGCAGTGGACCTCGCCCGCCCGGGACCTGCTCCGCGTCTTCGTGGGCATGCCCATCACCCGCCTGCCCTCGACGCCCGCCGCGCTGCGGTCCAACGACATCGAGATCGACCGCGAGAACACCGACGCCCTCTTCTGGGCGGTGTTCTTCACGAGCCGCCCGCTGCCCGCGCGCTTCGTCGTGGAGGGCTACGTGCTCGGCCTGCACGAGGGCGACGGCGAGCTCGCGCCCTCGTCGAACCGCCGCCTGATCACCCCGGGCGTGCGGGTGCTGCGACCGCCGGCGCCGGGCGAGGTCGACCTCCAGCTCGAGGTCATCGGGCAGTTCGGGCGTTCGCGCGCCACCGCCGCCGCGACCGACGCCGCCGACCTCGACCACCTCGCCTTCGCGGTGCACGCCTCGTGCGGCTATCGCTTCAACGTGAGCTGGGCGCCGCGCGTCGTGCTCCAGTACGACCACGCGAGCGGGGACGCGTCGCCCGACGACGGCGTGAACCAACGCTTTGATCCGCTCTTCGGGGCGCGTCGCTTCGAGTTCGGCCCGACCGCCCTCTGGGGCGCCATCGCCCGCAGCAACGTGATCTCCCCCGGGCTGCGCATCGAGGCTCAGCCCCATCGCACGGTGGACACCTTCGTGGCCTACCGCCCCTTCTGGCTCGCCGACCCGCGCGACGCGTGGACCTCTGCTCCGCTGCGCGACCGCACGGGCGCCTCGGGCGATTTCGTCGGTCACCAGGTCGAGGCCCGGGTGCGCTGGCACGTGCTGCCGGGCAACCTCTCCGTCGACCTCGGCGGGGCGGCCCTCGTGCGGGGCGACTTCGCGCGGCAGGCGCCGCAGGGGGAGGCGGCCCCGTCGCTGTACCTCTATTCTCAGGTCACCGGGACCCTCTGACCATGCCCACCCGCCGTGCGCTCCTCGCGCTCCTCGCCGCCGCGGGCTGCCATCGCGCCGCGCCGTCTGCGCCCGTGCGCGTCGCGGCCGCGGCCGATCTCTCCCTCGCGTTCGAGGACCTCGGGCGACGCTTCACGCGGCAGACGGGTCGTCGCGTGGTGTTCAGCTTCGGCTCCACGGGCATGCTCGCGCGGCAGCTCCGCGAGGGCGCGCCCTTCGACGTGTTCGCCGCGGCCAACGTGTCCTTCGTCGACGAGGTCGTCGCCGCGGGGGTGTGTGACGGATCCACCCGGCGCCCCTACGCGCGCGGTCGCATCGCGGTCTGGACGAAGCGCGGCGGCGTCGCCCCCCCCGCATCGCTCGCGGACCTCGCGCACCCGCGCTTTCGCCGCCTCGCCATCGCGAACCCCGCGCACGCGCCCTACGGCCTCGCCGCCCGTCAGGCGCTCACGCGCGTCGGCCTCTGGGGCGCCGTCGAGCGTCGCCTGGTGCTCGGCGAGAACGTGCGGCAGGCCCTGCAGTACGCGCAGACGGGCAACGTCGACGCGACCGTCATCGCGCTCTCGCTCGTGGTGAACGACCGCGAGAACCCCTGGTTCGTCGTCGACGAGGGACTCCATTCGCCCATCGTGCAGGCGCTCGCGGTGTGCGTGCGCGGCGCCGACCGTGAGGGAGGGGGGGAGTTCGCGCGCTTCGTCAACGCCGACGAGGGCCGGGCGGTGATGCGTCGACACGGCTTTCTGCTGCCCGGCGAGCAGAGGGTGCAGGCGCCGTGAACTGGCAGCCGCTGGCGCTGTCGTTCGAGGTCGCGCTGGCGGCCACGGCGCTGGCGGGCGTCGTCGGCGTCGCGCTGGCGGGGGTGCTGTCGCGTGCTCGCTTCCCGGGGCGTGCGCTGCTCGACGCGCTGATCACGGCGCCCATGGTCCTGCCGCCGACGGTGCTGGGGTACTACCTCCTCGGGGCCATCGGGCGGGGCAGCGCGCTGGGGCGTGCGTACGAGTCCGCGGTGGGCGCGCCGTTGGTGTTCACGCCCGCGGCGGCGGTGCTCGCGGCCTTCGTCGCGGCGTTGCCCTTCGTGGTGAAGTCCGCGCGCGCGGCGATGGAGGACGTGGACCCGCGGCTCACGGCCGCCGCGTCGACGCTCGGCGCGCCTCCGTGGCGGGTGTTCCTCACGGTGGTGCTGCCGCTCAGCCGCGGGGGCGTGCTCGCGGGGGTGACCCTCGGCTTCGCGCGCGCCCTCGGGGAGTTCGGCGTGACCCTGATGATCGCGGGGAACATCCCCGGGCTCACGCAGACGGGCGCGCTCGCCATCTACGACGCGGTGCAGGCCAACCGGGACGCCGAGGCCGCGGGCATGGTCGCGGTGATGTCGGCCCTCGCGGTCGCCGCGCTGCTCGTCGGCGCGAGGCTCACCCGCCAACGGCCCCATGCCTGGTGACGCGACGCGCGTGCGGGCGCGGGTGCGCGTGGAGGGTGACCCCGGTCGCCCGCCGCGGCTCGACGTGGACTTCGAGAGCGGGTCGACCGTCACCGCCATCATGGGTCCTTCGGGCGCGGGCAAGACCACCCTGTTGCAGTGCATCGCGGGGGTCGTGCGCCCGAGCGCGGGGCAGGTGTCGCTCGATGGTGAGCGCTTGTTCGACAGCGACGCGCGGGTGTTCGTGCCGCCGCACCGTCGCCGCGTCGCGATGGTGTTCCAGTCGCTCGCGCTCTTTCCCCACCTCGCGGTCTGGGAGAACGTGGCCTACGGGATCCGCGGCGAGGCCCCGCGCGCGCGGCGAGACACGGCGAACGCGTGGCTCGAACGCGTGCGTGCGGGCGGGCTCGCGGAGCGCGCGCCGTCGACGCTTTCGGGCGGGGAGGCCCAGCGCGTGGCCCTGGCGCGGGCGCTCGCGTCAGCGCCGCGGCTGCTGCTGCTCGATGAGCCGTTCTCGGCGCTGAATCAGGCGCTGCGGGTGGAGCTCGGGGCGCTGCTGCAGGAGATCCTTGCAGAGGCCTCCGTGCCGACGCTGCTGGTGACGCACGACCCCGCGGACGCGCGGCGCATCGCCACGCGCATCCTTCAGCTCGACGCCGGGCGGATCGTCTCGGATGACCCGGTGTGAGCGGCCCCTGCGCTGCGGTGAGCCGCGCGGTGTGGGCTCAGCGCAGATCCATCACCACGTTCGACGCCACGGTGAACCCGCTCATCTGGCAGTTCGTGCCGGCGATCATCACCAGGGTGCGCCGCGCGGGGTCGAACACCACACCCGCGCCGAGCCGCCCGGTGCCCACGGTCTCGTCGTTCGTGCGCACCGTGCCCAGCAGCGCCTCGCGAATGCCGTCGCCCTCGGGGCGCAGCAGCCAGACCTGATCCGCGCAGCGACCGCCCACCACGAGAAAGCCGCAGCCCACGGGGTCCCACGACAGGTTGTCGCCCGAGCGGGGGAGCGCGTCGGCGGCGCCGTCGAGGCGGGTCCACCGCGGGCGAGGACCCGGCGAGAGTGACCACACCGCGCGCTCATACCCCTGTCGCGTGAAGCCTCCGATCAGCACCACCGCGCCCGTGCGCGGATCGACCCCACCGACGCGCGCGCTCGCCAGGGGCGGGCTCTCGGCGTCGGAGACGAGGCGCTCCCAGCGGGTCTCGCTCCCCGCCAACCGCACGAGCCACGTCGCTCGCACGGGCCGTGGGTCGGCGGTGTCGATGGCCTCGCCGCCCTGCACGATGACCCCGCCGCGCAGGGGGTCGTACACCGCGGCGACCCCCTTGACGGCCCCGCCCGGGTGCTCCCCCGCGGGGGCGAACTGCAGCGCGTTTTCCTCCACGCTCACCCGCAGCACGCGGCTCGTCCACATGCCGCCGAGGAGGGTGCCGCCCACGATGATCGCCGTGCGCGGCGGGTCGATCCACGCGAGGCCCGTGTACACCGGGAGATCCACGGCGCTCGACCCGAGCGGGCGTGACCGACCGTCGGTCGTTGAGACCGCGTACACCTCGCGGGTGAACCGTCCGCCGGAGGGCAACCCCCCGACCACCAACGCGCGCTGCCGCGTCGGATCGTGAAGCACCATCGGTCCCAGCCGCGTCGGGGCGGTCACCTCGCGCACCTCGCGGGGCGACGGGAGGGGCTCACCCGCGCATCCCGCGTCGAGGCGCGGCGGACGCACCAACGCGCGGTCCACCGAGGCGTCGAGGTCGACGGGGATGGGCGCGTCACCCGCGTCGAAGCGCCACGGGGTGTGGTCCTCGACGTCGATCCCCGCGCGCGCGCCGCAGCCGCACAGCGCACACAGCCCGAGCACCGCGCGAAGGTTCACGGCACCCACCGGATCACCTCGCGGGTGAACGCCCAGCGCGTGACGTCGCGTCCGCCCACGACGTAGAGCGCGCAGTTCAGCCACACCGACGCCGACTCGCGCCGCGACGCCGCCTGCGGCGGAGGATCCGCCGGGAACCACTGGTCTGCGCGGGGATCGTAGCGGCCTGCGCGGGAGGCGCCGTTGGATGCGAGGGTCCAGGCGAAGAGGTCGCTGCCGGTCCAGACCGCGTGGTGCTCGAAGGAGCCTGACGACTCCGAAGGCCCGGGCGCGCCGAGGGCCGTGGTGGGGCGCCACGCGTCGGGCGCGGGGGAATACAACCCTCCTCCGCGCTGGATGCGCGAACTGTCACTGCCGCCCCACACGAGCGCGGCGTCGCCGATCCACCAGGCGCGGTGCCCCCACCGCGGCGCGGGCGCGTTGACGCGCGAGACGCTGCTCCACCGGCGCGTGGGCACGTCGAAGCGCCAGCCGTCATCGCGCGGCGGACCCGTGCCCGTGGTCGCGTCGCTGCCGCCCCACACCAGCACCTCCCGCGCGCTCGCGACCATCGCGTAGGACCCGCGCGACGTCTGTTCGCGCGGCGCGAGCACGGTCTCCCAGCGGTCCGTGCGCGGGTCGTAGAGCGTGAACTCGTCGTGGTCGCCCTCGTGGGTGCTCCCGCCGAGGAACACCTGCCCCGCGACCCACACCGCCCGCTGCACGAAGGTCCTCGGCGCGTTCTCGGTGGGCAGCGCGCGGGCGCCGCCGTCGAGCGAGAGCCGCGCGCCGCGGCGCTCCAGGTTGCTCCAGAGAAAGACCTCGCGGGTCTCGGGCATCCAGACCGCCGCGAGGTAGCGCGAGCTCGGGGTCAGCCCCGCAGAGGAGAGCCGCGACCATTGGTTCGTGTCGGCATCGAAGCGCCAGCTGTCGGTCGCCACCGCGCGATCACCGCTCCCGCCGAGGATCACCAGCGAGCGATCGGCCGCGAGCACCACCGCGCCCGCGCGCGGCGAGAGGTCCTCGGGGGTCGTCAGGGTCTCCCATCGCCCGCGGGGTGAACCCGTGCGAGAGGGGCACCCCTCGATGGGCCCCAGCGACGCATCGGTCACGCTCGCGTCGCGGGGCGCGGGCTCTGCGCCGCGCACGCTCGCGCCGCACGCGCCGAGCGAGCACGCGAAGAACACCGCGCGCGAAAGGGGACGTGCCCCGAAGCTCGTGTCGCGCGTCATCGCGGTAGTATTCGGCCTCGCGCGAAAGTCCGCCAGGGGCTGCGCGAGAGGGCGCTACTCTCTGGCGTGATGGGCGTCGACGACGGTGAGGGCGTGATGGCGCGGATGCGGGCCGAGCGCCCGCGGGCGGTCGTGGAGGTGACGCTCGCAGACGAGTCCCTCCTCAAGGTCGCGACCGGTTGGCTGGAGGCGCGCGGCCGCCCCGCCGACGCCGACGCCGCGGCGCGGCTCGTGCTCGCCCACGCGCGGCGGGAGGCGTCGCCCTGGGTGATCGCGCAGCTCCTCGTGTGTGTGCCCCACCCCATCGGGCTCACGACCGCGGTCGCGCTCCTCGCCGAGCAGGCGTTCGGCGCAGACACCTCCGCGGCCAAGGCCATTGCGGCGATGGGCGACCGCAGCGTCGCGCCGACGCTGGAGGCGCTGCTGCTCACGCGCGCGGACGTCGACGCGACGCGGGGCGCGGCCCGGGCCCTCGGGGGGCTGCTGGGCCAAGACGCGGTCCCGGCTCTGCGGCAGGCGTTTCGCGCGGGGCGCATCCCCGCGCGCACGGTGGGTGATGCCCTCGCGCGGGCCGACGTGGGCGACGCCACGCTCGCGGCCTGGCTGCGGGGCGACGCGACGGACCGCGCCCTCGCCCTCGAGGCGCTCCACCACCGGCTGTGGCGCGTCACGTTCTGGCGCAAGGGCATCGCGCCCACGATGACGCTCGCGCCGCTCGTGCGCGCCGCGCTGGCCGACGCGGGGGAGGGGCTGCTCGCGAGCGAGCGCGAGCGCATCGAGGCGTGGCTCGTCGACGCGCCGCCGACGTCGCGGTAGACGCGGTCGTCGTGCGCGCGATACCCTTGCGCCAGAAGGTCTCGCGCTGCCCTCACCGCGAGAGAGCGTTGCCCCCGCGTGGTCTTCGTGCGAACGCAGGGGGATGCCGCGCACGCCGCCCGTCCGCACGTCCCGAGTCGCACAACCCCGTTGGGTTGACCGAGACGCGCGCGCAGACCTCCGCAGAGAGGAGGCTTCGTGA
>JBILLI010000397.1:0-6912 GCA_044376155.1 Polyangiales bacterium | reverse complement strand
GCAGGGTGAGCCGGGTGCGACCGGTGACCCCCGGGAAGATCGCGCGCAGCAGCCAGTCGAAGAGGATCCCCGCGGCGATCATCCCGAGGCCGATGGCGACGAGCGGGAAGTAGGTCGCGCGGGCGGCCTCGATGACGGTGCGCGCGCCGAGCATGGAGCCCACGGTGAGCGCGAACACCGACGCCGCCGCGGGCAGCGCGGGGAAGCGCACCTCGCGCCGGAGCTCCGCGAGGCCCGTGAGCGGAAAGCGCAGGTCGTAGCTGCGCAGGGTGCGCCCCAGCAGCTCGGTGTGCCCGGCGACGCGCACGCTCTCACCGTCGAACGACAAGGTCATCGGGCTGCGCAGCGAGAACACCCCGCGCAGCAGGGCCAGGGCCGCGCCGCGCACCGCCCCCCAGGGGAGCAGCAGGATCTTCACCCACGGGCGACGCCACGCGCCCTCGAGTTCGCCGCGCAGGGTGCGGCCGGCCGACGCGGGCGGCGCCGAGCGCCCCGGAACCATCGCCAGGGGCGGAGGCGCGATGCCCCGCAGGGCGCGCACGGCGTCGGCGGCGCGGGCGGTGGGGGCCTCCACAGGGACCGCCCGCAGGAGCTCCTCGACCCGCGCGCGGGCCTCGTCTTCGAGGGTCTCGCGGATCGCGGTGTAGGGCGGCACGACGCCCTGAAACTCCAGCCAGTCGAAGGCCGGGAGGAGGTCACGCAGGGCCCGCACGCCGTCGCGGCGCTCCAGCAACGCGTCGACCCGCCAGGCCACCAGGGCCGCGAGCACGGCGCGTTCGGCCTCGGACGAGGGGCCCGCGCGGAGCACCTCCAGCGGGCGGAGCTCTCCGTGCGCGCCCGTCTGTGCGGTGGCGTTGTGCGCCTTCATCGCAGCGTCGAGGGCCTCTTGCGACACCTTCGGGGCGCGCCGCTTCGCCTGGTCGACGAGGACTTCGGTGACGACCTCGGCGACGCGGTCGACGTCATCGGACGCGCGGTCGGCGGCGGCGCCGAGGAGGTCGGCGGCGCGGGCGAAGTGAGCAGGGATGAGCGGGGTCTCGGCCATCGAGCGGCGCTGCGTTCTAGGCCGAGTTCAGGGGGCGACGCAACCGCGTCGGTGCGATCAGAGCGCGAGGGAGTCGGAAGTGGACTTGCTGGGCTGGAACGCCGGCACGAGGTCGGGGTCCGACTGCGGGGCCTCGGCGGGGCGGGACGCCTCGGCGCGCTCGGCCATCAACGCCCCGAGGCGCTCGCGGAGCACCATCGTGGAGACGAAGCCGAAGCCGAGCACGAAGAGCAGCGCGAAGGGCGCGGCGATGTAGTGCCCCTTGATGAGCGCCGTGTAGAACGACGCGACGCTCACGGCGGTGAGCGCGAGCTCCACCACCGGGAGGATCGTGCGGGCCTTGTAGCGCCCGGCCGCCTTGCTCTTGCCCTTCTTCGGGGTGCGCACGAACTCGCCGGTCTCGGACTGCAGACCCTCCCACACCGCGCGGGTCAGCCACGGAGACATCCCCGCGCCGATGGCGATGAGCCAGGGCAGGCGCCGCAGCGCCCCGAGCGTGGAGCGCCCCTGCGCGCGCTCGGCCACGATGTAGAAGGTCGCGAGGGAGCCCGTGGAGCCCACCATCAGCGGGATGTCGACGAGCAGCAGCGACAGGGGATCGCTCACCGGCATCACCAGAAGCATCGGGAGCAGCAGCGCCGCGAGTAGCACCATCAGCGGGTACGAGAAGTGCGGCGTCATGTGAAAGAACGCCTCCATCCGCACGCTGAACGGGAGGTCCTTGCGGTCGAGCACCCGGCGCAGGAGCTTGCGCGCGGTCTGCACGGTGCCCTTGGCCCAGCGGAACTGCTGCGCGCGGAACGCCTCCATCTCCTCGGGGAGCTCCGCGGGCGTCACGTGGTCCTCGCGGAACACGAAGCGCCAGCCCTGGAGCTGCGCGCGGTACGAGAGGTCGAGGTCCTCGGTGAGGGTGTCGTGCTGCCAGCCGCCGGCCGTGTCGATGGCCTCGCGGCGCCAGATGCCGCCCGTGCCGCTGAAGTTGAAGAAGCACCCGGCCGCGTAGCGCGCGCGGTTCTCCACCATGTGGTGGCCGTCGAGCATGAGCGCCTGCACCCGGGTCAGGGTCGACGCCTCGCGGTTCAGGTGACCCCAGCGGGCCTGCACACAACCGACCTTCGGGTCCGCGAAGTGGTGGACCACCGTGCGGAGGAAGTTCGGCTGCGGGAGGAAGTCGGCGTCGAAGATCGCCACGAGCTCGCCCTTGGCGATCTTCAGCCCCTCGTCGAGCGCGCCGGCCTTGTAGCCCACGCGGTTCGTGCGGTGGATGTACACCGCGTCGATGCCCTCGCGAACGAGCTGCATCACCTTCGCCTTCGCGAGGAAGCGCGAGTCGTCGGTGCTGTCGTCGAGCACCTGGATCTCGAAGCGGTCGCGGGGATAGTCAATGCTGGCGACGCAGTCGATCACGCGCTCGAGCACGTCGGGCTCGTTGAAGAACGGGAGCTGCACGGTCACCCGCGGAAGCTCCGCGTCGGCGATGTCGCGCGGCGGCGCCGGCGGGAGCTGGCTGCGGTGCTTCCAGAGCATCCAGACCAGGTGGCTGCGGTGCAGCCCGTAGGCCACGAGCAGCAGCAACACCGTGAGGTAGGGAGCGGCGATGAGGAAGGTCGTCATGCGAGTCGTGAGCTCCTTGCGGCGGGCGCCTTGAACGGCGCTGCTGCTACCGCGGCTCGGCGCTCGTCGCACGTTCTCGACGAGTCCCAGCGCGTGCCCGGAGTAGTAGCCACACCGCGTCCGGGCAGTTGTCGCGAGCTTGTATTTTCTTGTCCGTGACTGTCGCGGGCAACGGGGTGAAGCGGGAGACTCTGCGGCCGCTCCGGTGCGCACCCCTTCGTTCACGCTCCTGCTCTGCGCGGCCCTCGGCTGCGGCGGCGCCCCTCGCCTGACCCGCGCGACCCGGGTGGATCGGGAGCAGCGCGTCGAGTCGGCCGACCCCGCCGCCGCGCGCTTCTTCGGCCGGGTCTACGGGGCCCAGCGCACCTTCGCGGCGATGGAGCTGGGACGCACCCGCGCGGTGATCACCCTCGCGCGCTCCATCGACCTCCGGGCCGACGCCCCGCCCGACCTCATCGGCCGCTCCCTCTCCCTGCGGGTGCAACCCGACGGGGGGCTCCCGGTCACGGGCTTTCGCGCGCGGTTGAACCCCGAGCGCCACGCCGACGCGGTGCAGGCGTGGTCCGCCGCGCTGGCCGACGACGCCCGCCGCGACGCGGCCTTCGACGCCCTCGTGGCGCGGGTGCGCGTGCGGGTGAACCGCGGGCGCTGCGAGGAGCTCTCGCCGATCCTGCGCGAGGCCACGCGCGTCGCGCGCCTCTCGCTGGCGCAGGCCCTCACCGCCCAGGCCCTCGCCCGGGAGGCCGAGACCCTGCTCCCCGAGGCGACCCTCGGCGCGCGCGAAGCCCCTGCAGCGCTGCGGGTTGAGTACGCCGCCGCCGAGCGCTGGCTGCGCTCCGTGCCGGTGCGGGCAGAGCTGCAACAGCAGGCCGCGGAGCAGGGCGCGTTGTGGCTCCGCGGGGTGCTCAACGCCGGCGCCGAGGAGGGCGAAGAGGCGCAGGAAAGTGGCTGCGCGCTACCGTGATCGTGCTCCGATGCGGGCATGACGAGCCACGGCGTCGAGCGCAGGGTGCACAGGGTCTATGTCACGCGAAACACCGAGTACCACGTGCGCGGAGGGCTCTGCGTCGCGGTGCGACAGCTCGCCGAGGGGCAATGGGCGCGCGAGCACCCCGCCGTGGGCCGCAGCCTCGCCGGCGCGCTGCGTTGGATGAGCGACGGGCTCATGCCGCACACGGGCCACCCCTCCCCCGGCGACGCGATCTACTTCCGCAAGGGCGACCGGGACCTCATCACCTCGAAGCTGGTGCGCGTCGACCGCCCCGCGCGCGAGGTCGTCGCCACGTACCCCAGCACGCTCTGCTGAGCCTCGCTCAATAGCTCGGGTCGTTGCGGGTGACCCAGTAGCCCGTGCGCGAACCGGGCGGGCGCAGCGGGGTCACATCGCAGCCCGTGGTCACCCCCATCGCGTCGACGCGCACGGTGACATCGGCCGCGCGCCACATCGCGCCGACGCTGGTGGCGCCCGGAGCGCCGGTGAAGTCACCGATCGTATCGGGCGCCGCGCCGATCGTGCCGCGGAGGTGACCGCCGCAGTAGACGTTCACCATCGGGCGCGCGGCGGTGCCCGTGAAGTTCTGCACCATCACCCGAAAGCGCTGCCCGTCGCGGGGGTTGTCGACGTTCATGTTCTCGGGCACGCCAATGGCCTTCACGAGGTTGTTGTCGATGTCGAGCCGCGGGTTCGCGCAGAAGCCCAGCGCCCGCCAGCCCGGCCCCAGCGGCCCGCCCTCACACGCCGACAACGGGGAGTTCGCGTAGCCCCAGTTCGCGCGCCCCATCGACCCGCGGATGTTCGCCTCGCAGTTGGACCAGTTGCACGACGCGTTGGTCACCGAGAACAGCGGTCCCTGGGGGGAGCTGAACCACGGCGCTGTGTTCGACGGGTCGTGCACGTAGAGGTCGAGGTCCACGGTGGTGGAGGTGTCCCAGCAAAGCTCCACGCGCATCCCGGGGCCTTCGATGTGCACGACGAAGGTGCACGAGAGGGTGCGGCCCTCGCGGGTGACCACGGTGACGGTGACGGTGTAGTCCCCCGAGAGCGTCGGGGTGAACGCGAGGTCGGGGCGGTCGGTGGCCTCGACGTTGAACGACGGCCGCGGCAGCAGGCGCTCGCAGGGGCCGCCGGTGACGGTCCAGCGGAAGCTCCTTGCGGCGCCCGAGAAGAACTGCGCGCCGCGCAGAAGGTAGCGCGTGAAGGGGCGCCCGGTGGGCACGCGGGGGTCGTCGGCGCCCGGGCAGGTGAGCTCCGCGGTGTTGCAGCAGAGACCATCATCGACGCAGCCGTTGCAGTCGTTGTCGGCGCCGTCGCAGACCTCGGGAGACGGTCCGATGGCGCCCTCGCACGCCGCCCAGGTGCCGAACTCCCCCGAGCCCGCGCAGCGCTGGGTGCCCCCCGAGCACACGCCTGCCGCGCGACGGCCGGGCGGGCCGAGGGAGCAGTCCTGCACGGTGCCTGGGAGGCAGGGGCAGACGTCGTCCACGGCGCCGTTGCAGTCGTCGTCGACGCCGTTGCCGCAGGTCTCGCGGGCCTGGCAGCCGTCTGCGCGTCCCGTGCAGGGCGCGCCCATCGCGCAGCCGTCCTGCGCGATCGGGGTGTCGTAGACCGAGACCACGTCGGCGGGCGGGGCGCCGAGGTCTTCGGTCGCGGAGACATCGCTCGCGCTCGCGCCGAGGTCGCTCCGCGGAGCGTCGGTCGCGGCCCCGCGGTCGGTGAGTGTCGCGGCGTCGCGTCGCCCGCCGTCCGCCACGGTGAAGTCCGTGAAGCCCTGGTCCTCTGCGGCGCAGGACCAGAGCGCGAGGACCGTGACGCCGAGCGTGCGCTTCACCATGGGCGTCGATGAGAGCGCCGCTCCCGGAGAGACGTCAATGCGGTCGCGCGAAGGGGCTGGTACAAGACCGCGGTGCGAACGGTGCGCGCCACCCGCTACGTGATGCCCTTCAAGCAAGGCGGCTCGGTGCCCGCGCTCATCGAGGGCGACGACCTCGGGCTCTACGTGACCAAGCTCCGGGGCGCGAGCCAGGGCGAGAAGGCCCTCATCGCCGAGTTCATCGCGGGGGAACTCGCCCGCGCGCTGGGCCTGCGCGTGCCCGAGATCGTGGGGGTGGAGCTCGACGCGTCCATCGCCGCGGCCGAGCCCGACCCCGAGCTTTGCTTCCCCCTGGAGCGCAGCGTGGGGCTGAACCTCGGGCTGGACTTTCTCCCCGGCAGCGTCACCTACGACCCCCTCGCGGGCCCATCGCCCGACGCGGAGACCGCCTCGCGCCTGCTGCTCTTCGACGCCTTCGTCACCAACGTCGACCGCACAACGCGCAACGCCAACCTCCTCGTGTGGCACCGGCAGGTGTGGCTCATCGACCACGGCGCCTCGCTGTACTTCCACCACCGCTGGACCCCCGACGACCCGCGCGCGGGGAGCGACGACCTCTTCGAAGAGGTGCGGGACCACGTGCTGCTCCCCCTCGCCCGCGCGCTCCCCGACGCCGCGGCGCACCTCACGCGCACGCTCACCGACGGGCTCATCGACGCGCTGGTGAACGAGATCCCCGGGTCGTGGCTCGCGGCCGACCGCGCGTTCGACGACGTCGCGCAGCACCGGGACGCCTACCGCACGTGGCTCCGCGCGCGCCGCGCGGCGATCCCTGCGCTGGTGACGGAGGCGGAGCGCGCCCGTGGCTGACGCGTACGAGTACGCCACGCTGCGGGTCGTGCCCGACATCGTGCGCGGGGAGTTCCTCAACGCCGGCGTGGTGCTCTACTGCGAGGCGCGGGGCTTCGTCGCGACCCGCGTGGCCCTCGACGAGGCGAGGCTGCGCGCGCTGTGCCCCGCGGTCGATGTCGACGTGCTGCGGTCGCACCTCGACGCCCTCGTGCGCGCGTGCGACGGCGAGGGCCCCATCGGCGCGCTACCGCCGCGCGAGCGCTTCCGCTGGGTGGTGGCGGTGAGCAACACCATGATCCAGCCCTCGCCCGTGCATGGCGGGCTCTGCGACGACCCCGACGCGGCGTTGCAGCGGCTGCTCCGGCGCCTCGTGAACGCCCCCTCACCCTGAACGCCACCCCTTTCAAGGTCTCTCCGTACCACCGGGTCTCTGCTCGGATCTGCCTGAGCAGGGTTCCGTGAATCGGCTCGAATACCGTCACAACGCTTGTTTTGTAGCATCTTCGCGAGCCCCCACCCCCGGCCCCGCCCCCACGAGTGCTTGGCTTTACCCAAAACCTTCGGACGCGGTTCGTGCCGCCGGCTCCGCCC
>JBILLI010000396.1:0-6916 GCA_044376155.1 Polyangiales bacterium | reverse complement strand
GACCCCGAGGGTGAGCGCGCCGCGGGCGGGGGAGCTCCCGGCCTGCGCGGTCCAGGTGAGCACCGCGCCGAGCACCGGGCCGACGCAGGGCGTCCAGCCCACACCGAAGGCCGCGCCGAAGAGGAAGGCCCCCACGAAGCCGTCGGCCCGCACGCGTTCGAGTCCCGGGCGCACGTCGCGGTCGAGGGCCGAGACCTTGAGCACCCGGAGCTGCTTGAGCCCGAGCAGCACGATCACCGCGGCGCCGACGAGACTGAGGGTCCCGCGGTGCGCGGAGAGCGCCCTGCCCGCCACGGAGGCGGCCATGCCCAGGAGCACGAAGGGCACGGCGAGGCCGAGGGCGAAGGAGGCCGCGCGCATCACCAGGCGGCTGCGCGGCGGCTCTGCCGAGAGCGACGACACCGACGCGCCCGCGAGGGTCGCGAGGTAGATCGGCACCATCGGGAGCACACACGGCGACGCGAAGCTCAGCACCCCGGCGCCGAACACCGCGGGGAGGGAGGGTTCCATGGAGGGTGAGAACCCCCGCCGAGGCGAAACGATTCAGGCGACGCGTTCGAGGGCGCGAAGAAAGTCCTCGCGGGTGTGGAGGTAGTCGTCGGCGTCGTAGGGGTCGGAGGCGAGCACGAGGCACACGGTGCCCTGGGCGAACTCGTCGAGCTCGCGCCACACCATGGGCCCCACGTAGTGACCGCGGGCGGGATCGTTCATGCGCACACAGACCTCGCCGCGGCCGTCGTCGAGGCGCAGGGTGAAGGCCCCCGAGAGCACCGCGAACACCTGCCGCAGCGCGCGGTGGGCATGGGCGCCGCGCACGCGCCCCGCAGGCACATCGGTGATGGCGTACATCCGTCGGGCGGCGAAGGGGAGGGCGTCTTCGCCGTCGGCGATGATCAGCGAGCCCCGGTCGTCGGTGTACCGACGAAGGGCGACGGGGTGGTGTGGCTCACGCGGCACGGAGCATCCGACGGGCGTCGCGCTCCATGAGGATGCGGTTCGCCTCGAAGTACGACTCGAAGGTGCCGGCGTCGGTCCAGCGGCCCTGGCAGATCTCGTACTCGAGCTGCTGGCGGGCGATGTACGCGTTGTTCACCGTGGTGATCTCGTACTCGCCGCGCGCCGAGGGGCGCACCGTGCGGATGACGTCGAAGACCTCGGGGCCGTAGAAATACAAGCCCACCACCGCGAAGGACGAGCGCGGGCGCGAGGGCTTCTCTTCGATGTCGAGGATGTGCCGCTCGTCGAGGGCCGCGACGCCGTAGCGGCAGGGGTCGGAGACCTGCTTGAGCACCACCCGGGCGCCCTCGCGCTGGTTCGCGTAGCGGTGCACCCACGGGGCGATGTCGTCCTCGAAAATGTTGTCGCCCAGGAACACGCAGATGCGCTCGTCGCGCGCGAAGTCTTCGGCGAGGCGCAGCCCGTCGGCGATGCCGCGGGGCTCGGGCTGGACCTTGTACGAGAGCGAACAACCGAACTCGTCGCCGCTGCCGAGGCAGGTCACGACGTGGCCCATGTGCTCGCTGCTGGTGACCACCAGCACCTCGTCGATGCCCGCGTTCACCATCTGGCGAAGCGGGTGGTAGAGCATCGGCTCGCGCCCCACGGGGAGCAGGTGCTTGTTGGTTGCCTTGGTCAGCGGCATGAGCCGCGTGCCGCGTCCGCCTGCGAGGATGACACCCTTCATGGTGATCCCAGGGAACGGACCGCCCGGTTCGGACTTGAGCGGCCGAAGCAGCGATCGTCGGACAACCCTCGCACCGCGGGTCTGGGGGCCCCTCTCCCCACAACCTGGAGCGAAACAGCGGAGGCGGTAGGATTCGAACCTACGGTAGGGTTGCCCCTACAACGGCTTAGCAAGCCGGCGCCTTAGGCCACTCGGCCACGCCTCCGTCGCCCGGTCTTGCAACCGAACGGAGCGGGGAACTAGCACGGTCCCGGTGGCGCAGGCAAGGGAACTTCACGGGCGAGGTTGACCCGGGCACAGGGGTCGGGTCCCCTCCCGAACCGTGAAGCGCGCGCGAACTCTCGGGTTGCTGGCAATTCTCTCGGCCTGCGGGGGGCAGACCGTGACCGCGCGCACGGGTCTCGACCCCGAGGCGGGCGTCACCGACGCGCCCGACGACGCGGGCCCCGCGCTCGACGACGCGGGCCTCGCGCTCGACGTGGTCACCGCCGCGCCCGATGTGCTGCCGCGCGAAGACCGGGTCGCGCCACCCGACCTCGCGCTCCCCGAGGACCTCGGGGAGATGGACGTGCCCGAGCTCCCGATGCGCCCCGACGTGCTCACCGACGTGCTCACCGACGTGCCCACCGACGTGCCGCGGGATGTTCCCGTCGACGCGCCGCGCTGCGAGGTGACCGACGTCGGGAGCGCGCTCGGAGACGGCGTCGCGAGCGGGTCGACGGCGGCGGCGCCGAACCTCCGTCGCGGGACGTGCGGCGGCGAGGCCGGGCCCGAGGTGGTCCTGCGATGGACCGCGCCGCGCGCGGGGACCTTCACGTTCACCACCGCGGGCTCTGACTTCGACACCCTGCTCTACCTCCGCGCGAGCTGTGACGGCCCCGACGCGGTGTGCAACGACGACGTGGTCTCGGGCGTGGTGCGCTCGTCGACCGCCACGGTCACCCTCGATGCGGGTGAGCCCGTCTTCGTCATCATCGACGGGTGGGAAGACAGCGCGGGCAACTACGTGCTGAACATCGCCGAGGGCGGCCCCGTGCGCTGCACCGCGGGGCGCACCCGCACGTGCTACGGCGGACCCATGGGCACGCAGGGCGTCGGGCGCTGCGCGGCGGTGACCCAGACCTGCCTCCCGCAGGGCGTGTGGCCCGACCTCTGCCGCGGGGACGTGCGCCCCGCGGAGGCCGAGGTCTGCGCCAACCGCGTCGACGACGACTGCGACGGAATGACCGACGAGGGCTGCGCCGCCGACAACACCCGGGTGGTCCAGGGGCGCGTGACCTACGAGCGCCGCGTGCCCGACGCCGCCCGCCGCGACTGGACCACCGCGCCCGACGCCCCCGCCCCGGGCTTCGCGGTCTACAGCTTTCGCGGCGAACAGATGATCGACGCCGCGGTGACCTCCGTCGAAGCGATGCGCGAAGGAACCTTCTCCCTGCGCGTGCCCGCGACCCCCGCGTCCAACGACCGCGTGGTGGTCGCCGCGCTGCACCGCGACGCGCGTGGGATCATTCGCTACGCGGTCGCGAACCCCGGCGTCGCCCCGGGCACCTACGCGCCGCACACCGCGTCAGACCGCGCGGCCGTGTGGTCCTGGTCGTGGCGCGCCGACGCGCTCCCGATGGACGGCACCCTGCGCATCACGCGCGCGCAGGGCGCCGGCGCGGCGGTGACCTTCGAGCACCTCGGGCGCGCCGTGCGCGAGGCCGAGACGCGCTACGCCCGCACCGGGTACAGCCTGCTCGCGTGGCAGGGCGTGGATGTGTCGTGGTCCTGCGGGGCGTGCTTCTCGGTGACGCCCACGCAGCGCTTCGCGCAGGGGTTCACCTCGCAGATCTCGATGTTCGGCGGCGCCGAAGACGAGTCGTACTGGTCCCCGAGCACGATCACCCACGAGGCCGGGCACTGGGTCATGGCGTCGTACGGTGTCTCGCCTCGCGAGGGCGGCACGCACTACCTCAACACCCCCGAGTCTCCGGGGCTCGCGTGGTCCGAGGGTTGGGCCACGTGGTACGGCGCGGCGCTGCGCAACGACCCCGTGCTCGTGAGCAAGCAGCGCGGGTTCATGTACTGGTTCGACATCGGCGCGCGGCGGCTCTCCAGCGGGCGCCCCTGGGCCCTGCCCTCGGCCATGGGGGCGTTGACCCAACCCATCGCCGAGAACGAGGTCAGCGCGATCCTCTGGGCCCTCGCGCCCGCGCCGCGCAACGCGGTCTACGCCGGGCTCAACGCCCCGCGCATGACCCGGTCGCCCTTCCTTCGCGGGTATCGCAACCCGCAGGGCGCGAACGTGCCCTTCCTCCCCGACTTTCTCGACGCCCTGCGCTGCGCCGGGGTGTCGGCCGACGCGGTCACCGCCGCCGCGCGACCCTACCCCTATCCCGCCGCGATGCCCCTGTGCAACGCGATGGACGAAGCGCCGCCCCTCACGGTCACCTTCCGCGAGGAGCCCGCGTCGGGCGTCGGCCTCACGGGTGTCTCGGGAGAGCTTCGTCGGGTCGTGGCGACGATCACCGCAGGGGTCACCCTCGACGCGCCGATTCGACTGCGCGTGGTGGCGCCTGCGGGCGCGCGGGTGCTCGCGGGGGGAGGGGAGTTCTCGCTCTCCGAGGTGCGCCCCGGCAGCGTCCTCGAGCGCGCCGTCACCTTGCGCTTCGCGGGCGCCGCGGAGGGTGAGCTGCGCGTCGAGGCCGAGGTCGAGGTCGAGGGCTTCGGGCTGCACGGCGCCGCGCCCTGGCGCTTCGGACGCGCCGCGACGGTGACGGCCGAGCTCCCGCGCGCCCGCGCGCTGCGGGTGTCGGGCGTCGACCTCGGCCCGAGCGTCACCATCGCGCCGTGACCCCGGCGTTGCCCAGGATGTGGGCGACGTAGGGGGCTGTGGTAGCGTCTCCGACCGGAGGATCGACATGCGGAGATACGTCGGGATCGCTTCCGTGTTGGTGCTCACCGCCTGCGGGAACAACTCTGTGGTGGGCGGGATCCCGCCGCGTTCGACCGGCCCTGTCGACGCGGGAGAGCGTGATGGATCTGCCATCGACGCCGCAGTGGCCATGGACGCGTCGGTGAGTCCCGACCTCCCCGCGCCGCCAGACGCGCCCGCGCTCCCCGATGTCGTCGTCGACGCGGGCTGCGGCACCGACAACGACTGCCCCGGCATGCTCTGCGACGTCGCCAGCGGACGTTGCGTGCCGTGCACAACGCAGCGGCAGAACCTTTGCCCGCCGACGCAGCACTGCGCCGACAACCGCTGCGTCGACGGCTGCCGCGCCGACGACGGCTGCGCCGCGACCCCCACCACGCCGCGTTGTGACGCCACCCGCAACACCTGCGTGCAGTGCGTCGAAGACGTCCAGTGCGGCGCGGGGGAGCTCTGCCGCGCCAACGCGTGTGTGCCGGGCTGCTCGCCCACCCGCGCGTGCCCCAACGGCGGCGCGTGCTGCGACGGCGCGTGCTTCGATCCCGCCACCTCCGCCGACCACTGCGGCGCGTGCGGGGTGCGCTGCATGACCGCCGGCGCGACGCCCGCCTGCCAGGGTGGGCGATGCACCGTGGGCGCCTGCAACGCCGGCCTCGGCGACTGCGACACCGACGGGAGCAACGGCTGCGAGACCGACGTGTCGATGTCGCTCGCCCACTGCGGCATGTGCGGCAACGCCTGCCCCGCCCGCGCCAACGCCACCTCCACCTGCGCCGCCGGGGCCTGCGGGTTCACCTGCAACGACGGCTTCGCCGACTGCGACCGCGACCCCACCAACGGCTGCGAGGTCGCCCTCGGCACCGACACCGCGAACTGCGGCGCGTGCGGGAACACCTGCGCCGCAAGGGCCAACGCCGCGCCCGCGTGTGTCGCCGGCGCCTGCGGCAACGCCTGCAACAGCGGCTTCGCCGACTGCGACCGCGACGAGGACAACGGCTGCGAGGTCGACACCCGCACCAGCACCGCGCACTGCGGCGCGTGCGGCAATGCGTGCACCGCGGGCGCCAACGCCACCGCGGCGTGCACCGCGGGGCGCTGCGCGTCGACGTGCGGCGCGGGCTTCGCGAACTGCGACAACGACGCGACCAACGGCTGCGAGGCCAACCTGCGCACGAGCACCGCGCACTGCGGCGTCTGCGGCTCGGCCTGCGGCACCGGCGAGCAGTGCGTCTTCGGCGGCGGCATGGCGATGGGCGACGCGTGCCGCCCGAGCTGCTTCATCAGCGTCGAGCGCGTGACCCTGCCGGGCACGAGTGTGATCCTCGGGGTGGACCCCGCGTGGGGCGCGCCTCGCACGGTCACCGGCACCACCAGCCGCGCGGCGGCCCTCGTCGACGCGACGACCTCGCGCGTCACCGCCGCGGTGATCTCCGTGCCCGCGGTGGGCGACGCCCGCGCCGAGGCCACGCGCCTCGAGGCCGCCGTGGTGACCGCCCTCGGGAGCGGCGCAACGCCCGTGCTCGTCGGCCGCGCGATCACCTCGCACGAGGGCTTCGCGGGGGTTGCTTCGACGTACCGCGTGACCCGCAGCACCACCGCCGCGGTCTTGCGCGACGCGCTCATCGCGCCCCTCACCGGCGCGGCGGCGCCCGCCACCCCGACGTGGCCCACCGCGGGGACCTTCATCGTCGAGGTCACCACGGTGCGCCGCACGTCGGGCGCGGCGACGGACCGCACCGACCTCATCGTCGCGCTCGCCTCGCAGGTCGACGTCGAGAACAACGCCATCGACACGGCCATCACCCTCTCCGACCTCGCCAACGCGACGCACGTCGTGGCGGGCGTCGAGGCGCTGGGCTTTCAGTGCCAGCAGTCTCGCGCCACGGTGACTGCGCCGGTGGTCGACTTCGTGTGGACGGTCGACACGTCCAGCAGCATGAACTCGTATCAGGCGCAGATCGGCAACGCCGCCACGCAGTTCTTCGCGCGCATGAACGCCGCGGGCCTTGATTTCAGGGTCTCGGTGCTCGCCGCGGGCACCACGACGCTGAACCTCGACTCGCCGGGATACACCTGGATCTCGGGCGCCGCGACCGACGGCGCGCTCGACCTCTGCCGACGCGTGACCATCGGCGCCTGCCCCACGGGCGGGACCGATTCGCTCCGCCCCTACGCGATGGGCGGCAGCGGCGAGGAGCCCACGGCGGCGGCGGTCGTCGCGCACGACACCCTGCGGCGCCGCGCCCTGGCCAACGAGACGAACATGGACCGACGGCTGCGCCCCAACGCCCGCTTCGTCGCGGTCTTCGTCACCGACG
>JBILLI010000394.1:0-6917 GCA_044376155.1 Polyangiales bacterium | reverse complement strand
AAAGACGGCGATGCGCATGGGGTGACGCTCCACGCGACACGCCGTCGTCGACGCGGCGCCGGGTCGGGGGTTGCGGGTGTAGGTTGCGCGGCGCGCGCGGAGATTCAGACCACCGCGCGCCAGCCGGCGTGGTCAGGGGTCGTGCCCTTCACCACGTCGAAGAAGCGGGCCTGGAGCTTCGCGGTGATGGGTCCCATGGCCCCCTCGCCCACGGTGCGGTCGTCGATCTCGCGCACGGGGGTGAGCTCCGCGGCGGTGCCCGTGAGGAAGACCTCGTCGGCGGTCCAGAGCTCGTCGCGGGCGATGCGGCCCTCGGTGACCTTGATGCCCATCTCCCGCGCGAGGGTGATGATCGCGTCGCGGGTGATGCCCGCGAGGATCGCCGAGCCCAGGTCGGGCGTGCGGATCTCGCCGTTCTTCACCATGAAGAGGTTCTCGCCCGACGCCTCGGCCACGTAGCCCTGGGTGTCGAGCATGATGGCCTCGTCGTAGCCGCCGCTCTTCGCCTCGCGCTTCGCGAGGATGGAGTTCACGTAGTGGCCCGAGATCTTGCCCTTGGCCATCGTGGCGTTGATGTGCCCGCGGGCGTAGGAGCTCACCTTCGCGCGGATGCCCTTCTTCAAGGCCTCTTCGCCGAGGTAGGCGCCCCAGCGCCACGACACCACGGAGACGTGCACGGTGTTGTTCGGCGCGTAGAGCCCCATGGCCTCGTCGCCGAGGAACACCAGCGGGCGGAGGTAACAGCTCTCGGTCTTGTTGGCCCGCACCAGCTCCAGGCAGGCGGTGACCACCTGCGCGCGGGTGAAGGGCATCTTGAGCTGGAGCATCTTGGCCGAGTCGAAGAGCCGGTCGATGTGCTCACGCAGCCGAAAGACCTGGGTCTCGCCCGAGTCCCGACGGTACGCGCGAATGCCCTCGAAGGCCCCCGTGCCGTAGTGGATCGTATGCGTGAGGATGTGCACCCGGGCGTCCTCCCAGCGCACCATCTCGCCGTCCATCCAGATCCAATCGAGCTTGTCTACCATCGCGCTGACCTCTCCTCGCCTCTGGGTGTCGCTCCGCGGGGCGCGCTCATAGCACGGCTCTCCCGCCGGGAGGCAACAGGGGGACGCAGGGGTCATCGCCGGGAACTCGCGCGGGGGGATCACGGCCGCGTAGGGTGTGCGGGTGGCACGTCCGCGATACATCGCCGTGGCGGGGAACATGGGCAGCGGCAAGTCCAGCCTGGTGAAATGGCTGTGCCAGCAGTTCGAGCTCTCGCCCTTCTTCGAGCCCCACGACGAGAACCCCTACCTCGCGGACTTCTACGGGGACATGTCCCGCTGGGCGTTCAACTCCCAGCTGTTCTTCCTCGTGCGGCGCTACCGCATCCACCGCACCATCGAGGACCTCGACCGCGCCGTCGTGCAGGACCGCACGCTGTACGAAGACGCCGAGGTCTTCGCGCAGCACCTCCGCGACCGGGGCTTCATCGACGACCGCGACTGGGCGACGTACACCGACCTGTACTCCACCCTGCGGCGCGACCTTCGTCCCCCCGACCTGATGATCTATCTGCGCTGCGGCCCCAAGACCCTGCGCAAGCGCATCGCGATGCGGGGCAGAGCGTACGAGCAGGCGATCCCGCAGGCCTACCTCAAGTCCCTCGACGGCCTGTACGAGGCGTGGTTCGCGCGCTACGATGCCTCGCCCACGCTGGTGCTCGAGACCGACCAGATGGACTACGTCACCCGGCTCTTCGACCGCCACCAGCTCCTGGAGACCATCCGCGCCCAGCTCCGGTGAGCCCGTCGATGCAGCTCACGCACCTCCAGTACCTCCAGGCCATCGCGAAGCACGGGAGCCTCTCGGCCGCGGCGCGGGCGCTGTCGCTCAGCCAGCCTGCGCTCACCGCGGCGATCCAGTCGCTGGAGCGCGAGCTCGGCACCACCCTGCTCTACCGCGGGCGCAACGGCGCGACGCTCACCGACGCGGGCGCGCTGGTGCTGCGCCACACCGCGGACCTCTTCGCCGAGGTCGAGCGCATGACCGACGCGGTGCGCGGGCTCTCGCGCAGCGACGAGGGCGCGTTCACCCTGGGCTGCCACGAGAGCCTCGGGGCGTACTTTCTCCCGGGCTTCATGGCCGCGTTCCTGCGGGAGTCTCCGGGCATTCAGCTCTCGCTCTGGAACGCGAGCTCCGCGGCCGTGCGCGACGCGGTGATCCAGCGCGAGGTGCATTTCGGCCTCGCGGTGAACCCCCTGCCGCACCCCGACCTGGTGATGCTCCGGCTCTTTCACGACGCCATGGATTTCATGGTGCTCAGCGCGCAGAGCCTCCCGGCGTCGCGCCCGCGCGAAGAGGCCCTGGCCTTTCTCAGCGGTCGGCCATTGATCCACGCCGCGCGGGTCTCACAGGCGCGGGAGCTGGTGGAGCGCGTCGCGCAAGAGGTCGAGGTCTCCCCGCGGCTGCTCGCGTGCGGCGACCTGGAGCTGGTCAAGAGCCTCACCCTCGCGGGCATCGGCGTGGGGGTGCTCCCGCGGCGCGTCGCGGCCTACGGGCACGAGGGCCGGCTGCAGCGGCTGCACCCCGACCTCCCCTTCGTGCCCGACACCATCCAGCTCCTGTTCCGCGCGGACCTCCACCGCACCCGGGCCGTCACCCGGCTCAAAGACGCCCTCTGCGCGTGGGGGCGCTCCCTCGACGAGGCGTGACCCGCGTCGGGGCGTCACGGGCGCGCCGCCGCACGTCAGGGATCCGTCTCTCGGGAGGCCTATTTCGCGGGCTTCGTCGCATTCGAAGGGCCGTGGGGCACGCGGCACGAGGGCTGCACACTGCGGCTGCGATGTCGCTCCGTCGTCGCGCCCTGATGCTCGCGCTCGCGGCGGCGGCGGTGTTCCTCGCGGGACTCGTCGTCGTGCTGCGGCTCACCGTGCTGCGCGCGTTCGAGGAGACCGAGCGGCGCGGCGCCGACGACGCCCTCGCGGCGGTGCACCGCGCGCTCCTGCTGTCGACCGAGGACCTCGACGCCCGCATGGTCGACTGGGCCGACTGGGACGACGCCGCGGCCTACGCGGCCGAGGGGGGTGAGGACTTCGAGCAGTCGAACCTCGGGCTGTCCTCGTTTCGCAGCGTCGAGTGGCACGTCTTCGCGATCTGGACCCCGTCGCACGGGTTTCGCGCGATGCGCTACGCCGACCGAGATTTTCACGCGCTCGCGGCGATGCCCGAGGCGTGGCGGGCGCACCTCGCGCCCGACGGCCCGCTGCTCCGCGAGACCGCCGCCAGCGGCCCGCCGCGTCACGGCTTCGTCGTCGTGCAGGGCGAGGTCTGGCTCGTCGCCTCCCGCGCCATTCGCCGCTCGGACCAGTCCCCCGGCGCCACCCCCGCGCGCATGGTGGTGGCCCGGCGCTTCTCCGATCGCTGGGTGCAGCGCATCCGCCGCCTCACCCGGGTCGACGTCTCCGTCTCCCCTTCGCCCCTCCCTCCCGGCACGCCCCGGGTGCATCCCCTCGACGAGCACACCCTCCGCGGCGCGCTGCCGCTCGTCGACTTCGACGGCGACCCGACGCTCTCGGCCTCGGCCTCGCTGCCGCGCACGGCCCGGGCGCAGTTCGACACCCTCTTTCGCGCGGTGGTGCTCTCCCTCATGGCCCTCGCGGCGCTCGTGGGGGTGCTCGCGTCGTGGCAGATCCAGCGGGCCGTCGTGCGGCCCCTGCGGCGGCTCGCGGTCATCGCGCGGCAGCTCGGACGCGGCGCGGGCGAGCGCGCGTCGGAGTACCCCGTCGAGGAGATCGACACCCTCGGCCGCGCCTTCAACGCCATGGCCGACGAGGTGCAGCGCCGCACCGAGTCTCTGCGTGTGGCGAATGAGGCGCTGCTCACCTCCAGCGCCACCGCGCAGGCCGCGCTCGCTGCCCGCGGGGCCTTCCTCGCGACGATGAGCCATGAGATCCGCACGCCCATGAACGGCGTGCTGGGCATGGCGCAGCTGCTCGAAGACAGCGGCCTCGAGGGCGAGCGGCTGGAGTGGGTGCGCACGCTGCGTCGCGCGGGCGAGGCGCTGCTCACCGTGCTCAACGACGTGCTCGACCTCTCCAAGATCGAGGCCGGACGCTTCGAGGTCGAGAGCCTCCCCTTCGAGCTCCACGCGGTGCTGCGCGAGAGCGTGCGGCTGTTCACCCCGCGGGCGCAGCAGGCCGGGATCACCCTGCGGTGTGACCTCGACGGCCTCGTCGGCAACGCCGTGCGCGGCGACCCGACGCGCGTGCGGCAGGTGCTGGCGAACCTCGTGGGCAACGCGGTGAAGTTCACCCCGCAGGGCGAGGTCGTGCTCAGCGCCCGCCGCGGCGACGACGACCGCGTGCGGATCACCGTGCGCGACACGGGCATCGGCATGACCCCCGAGGTGATCGGGCGGCTCTTCGAGCCGTTCTCGCAGGCCGACCACTCCTTCGCGCGGCGCTACGGCGGCACCGGCCTCGGGCTCGCCATCTCGTCGCGGCTCGCGCAGCTCATGGGCGGACGACTCACGGCCGCGAGCGAGGCCGGGGTGGGCAGCGAGTTCACCCTCGAGCTCCCGCTGCCCCTCTGCGACGAGGCCGCGCCGTCGCGACACACCCGCCTCCCCGCGCCGGCCCCCCGACCCAGCGCGCGCGCGACCCGCGGGCGCGTGCTCGCGGCCGAGGACAACGAGGTCAACCGCAAGCTGCTGAAGCGCTTCTTGCAGCGCCTGGGCTTCGAGTGCGTGCTCGTCCACGACGGCGCCGCCGCGGTGCAGGCCGTCGCCCGTGAAGACTTCGACGCCGTGCTCATGGACTGCCAGATGCCCGAGGTCGACGGCTTCGAGGCCACCGCGCGCATCCGTCACGAGCAGCCCGTGCACCTGCGCGTGCCGATCATCGCGCTCACCGCCAACGCGATGCAGGGCGACCGCGAGCGCTGCCTCGCCGCGGACATGGACGACTACCTCACCAAGCCCCTGCGCCTGCAGGAGCTCGACGACATGCTCGTGCGCTGGATCCCCAACGCCGCACGTCGCTCCCTCGGCGCCTGACCGCCATCCCCCTCCCACGCGGCGGCGCTCCGCGCCTGCGACCCGGAGCCCTCAGCCCGCTGATCGCCCTCGCCAGGAGCCATCAACAGAATCTATCGCTGGCATCACATCCGTTTGCCCCTCCAGCGGCGCAGTACCCTGCTGGTCGTTGGTACCGCCGCCACCCTCGTGGCCGCCGCTCGACTTCGCTTCAACGGAGGATGCACTGCAATGACAAGACGCTGGACCCCATGGACCCTCTGCCTCGGCCTGCTCGCCGCCGCCGGGTGTGACTCCACCCCCTCCCCGACCGCCGACGGCGGCGCCGACGCCGCCACGCAGAACGACGTGGCGACCGCAGACACGCCCGCCCCTAGTGACACCCCGGCGCCCACCGACACGCCCGTCCCCACCGACACCGCGCAGCCCATCGACACGCCTGTCCCCACCGACACGCCCGTGCCCACCGTCACCCCGGCGCCCACCGACACGCCCGTCCCCACCGACGTGCCCACGGCCACGGCCCGCACGACGCCGACCAACGGCAGCGCGGTGGTGCTGAGCGCCGACGGGACCTTCGCGGTGGCGGTGAACCGCACGGCGAACAGCGTGAGCGTGTTTCGGCTGAGCCTCGGGGCCACGCCCCCCACGGCGATGACGCCCACGACCATCGCGATCCCCGACAGCGAGCCCTGGCAGGTGGTGCTGAGCAACGACGAAAACACCGCCTACGTCGCGCTCCGCCGCAGCGGACAGCTCGCGGTGATCAACAACCTCCGCACCACCCCCACCCTGGGCATGCGGGTGGCCGTCGGCTCCGAGCCCACCGGCGTGGCGATCTCGCCCCTGGGACAGCGGGTCTTCGTGGCGAACTGGTCCGACGGCACGGTCACGGCGCTGAACACGTCGGACCTCATGGTGGCCGCGCGCATCGACCTCAACCCCGCCCTCGCGGCCTCGGGCATGCTCGGCACCGTCACCGCGCGCCCCGCCCTCGCGCACCCCCGCGCGCTGGTGGTCACCAACAACGGCAACGGCCTCGACACCGACGAGACCCTCTACGTCACCGAGTTCTTCTCGCAGGCCCGCACCGACAGCCTGCCCGTCGCCGACTCGACCTTCGACGTGGGTCGCCAGGGCGTGATCTACCGCGTGAGCCTCGGCGACAACGCCGTGGGCGCGCCCATCACCATCGCCCCCACGGCGAACACCGGGTTCAACGACTCCGCGGGGAACGTCACGGGCTGCTTCCCCAACCAGCTCAACGCCATCACCGTGGCCAACGGCCGCGCGTACGTCACGGGCGTGTGCACCTCGCCGCGGGGTCCCACCGGGCCCGTGACGCGCATGGACATGACCGTCGACCCCTCGAACTTCAAGACGCAGATCCACGGCGCGGTGTGGGCGGTCGACACCGCGATGAACCGCGAGGTCGCGGGCGAGGGCGTGCTGCTCACCCGCGCGTTCCAGGCCCGTTACGACGCGAACATGGTGCCCGACAACGCCACGCGTCGCATCCCGCTGCTGCCCAACGACATCGCGTTCGTGCCGGGCTCGCGCGTCGCGTACATCACGGCCTACGGGTCGGACGCGGCGTTCCGCCTCGACCTGACGAACGCCACGGCCCCCGGGGTGGGCGCGGGCACGGCGCTGCACTTCATCGACCTCGCGCCCATGGGCCGCCTCCCGGTGGGCATCGCGGTGCGCGACAGCATGCGCGCGCTGGTGATCAACGAGAGCACCCGCAACCTCACCCTCGTGGACCTCGGGCTGCAGGCCGCCGCGTCGGTCACCGCCTCGGCCCCGGCCCCCACGGGCGAGGAGCTCGAGCGCAACACCGGCCGCCGTCTCTTCGTCACCGGCCTCGGCCGGTGGTCGCTGCGCGGTCAGGCCTGGAACTCGT
>JBILLI010000395.1:0-6917 GCA_044376155.1 Polyangiales bacterium | reverse complement strand
CGCTACGACCTCTCCAAGGTCGGCCGCCTCAAGCTGAACTACAAGTTCTACAAGGACCTCACGGCCGACAAGCAGCCGGGCCTGGACCTCCAGGTGCTCACCAAGGAGGACATCCTCCTCACGGTCAAGCACCTCATCGAGATCAAGAACGGCAAGGGCTCCGTCGACGACATCGACCACCTCGGCAACCGCCGCGTGCGCGCGGTGGGCGAGCTGCTCGAGAACCAGTACCGCATCGGCCTCGTGCGCATGGAGCGCGCCATCAAGGAGCGCATGTCCATCTCTCCGGAGCTGGACACCCTCATGCCCCACGACCTCATCAACGCGAAGCCCGTCTCCGCGGTGGTGAAGGAGTACTTCGGGAGCTCCCAGCTCTCGCAGTTCATGGACCAGACGAACCCCCTCTCCGAGGTGACCCACAAGCGTCGCTTGTCGGCCCTCGGGCCGGGCGGTCTGACCCGCGAGCGCGCGGGCTTCGAGGTGCGCGACGTGCACGCCACGCACTACGGCCGCATCTGCCCGATCGAGACGCCCGAAGGTCCGAACATCGGTCTGATCGCGTCGCTCTCCTGCTATGCGCGGGTGAACGAGTACGGCTTCGTCGAGACCCCGTACCGACAGGTGTCGGGCGGCAAGGTGTCAGAAGAGGTGCACTGGTACTCCGCGCTCCAGGAGGAGCACCAGTACATCGCCCAGGCCTCGGTGGAGGTCGGCGCCGACGGTCGGCTCACCGAGACCCTGGTGTCTGCGCGCTTCAACGGCGACTTCAAGATGGTCCCCCCGGACCAGATCTCGCTGATGGACGTGAGCGCCAACCAGCTCGTGTCCGTGGCCGCCGCGCTCATCCCCTTCCTCGAGCACGACGACGCGAACCGCGCGCTCATGGGCGCGAACATGCAGCGCCAGGCCGTGCCGCTGATCCGCACCATGGCGCCCCTCGTGGGCACCGGGCTCGAGGGTCAGGTCGCGCGCGACTCTGGCGTGTGTGTGCTCGCCAAGCGCCCGGGCGTGGTCGAGCGCGCCGACGCCGGCCGCATCGTGGTGCGCGCCGTGGGCCGCCGCGGTGAGGAGCCGGACATCTACTCGCTCACCAAGTACCAGCGCTCGAACCAGAACACCTGCTGGAACCAGAAGCCCATCGTGAAGGCGGGCGAGAAGGTCGAAGTGGGCGACGTGCTGGCCGACGGCCCGGCGACCGACACCGGCGAGCTCGCGCTCGGCGCGAACGTCATCGTCGCGTTCACCCCGTGGGGCGGGTACAACTTCGAGGACTCCATCCTCATCTCCGAGAAGATCGCCAAGCAGGACATCTTCACGTCGATCCACATTGAAGAGTTTGAGTGCGTCGCCCGCGACACCAAGCTCGGCAAGGAGGAGATCACCCGCGACATCCCCAACGTGGGTGAAGAGGCCCTCAAGGACCTCGACGACTCGGGCATCGTGCGCATCGGCGCCGAGGTGAAGCCGGGCGACATCCTCGTCGGCAAGATCACCCCCAAGGGCGAGACCCAGCTCTCCCCCGAAGAGAAGCTCCTGCGGGCGATCTTCGGCGAGAAGGCGGGCGACGTGCGCGACACCTCGCTGCGCGTGCCCCCGGGCGTGAACGGCATCGTGATCAACGCCCGCGTCTTCGCCCGCAAGGGCACCGAGAAGGACGAGCGCGCGCAGGGCATGGAGGACCTCGAGAAGGCCCGCCTGGAGAAGGACCGCGACGACGAGAAGAAGATCGTCCGCTCGTCCTACGAGGGGCGCGTGCACAAGTTCCTCATCGGGAAGACCGCGCAGGGCAAGGTCGTCGACGACCGCGCCCGGGTCTTTCTCGCCAAGGGCGACGTGATCTCCGAGGCCACCCTCGAGACCGTGCCGAAGAAGCTCTGGAAGCTCATCCCGCTGGAGGATCACGACGCGGGCGAGCTCCGGCACATCTACCAGGAGCTCGAGGACCGCGAGACGCAGATCGAGCAGAACTGCGCCGAGAAGGTCTCTCGCCTCTCCAAGGGCGATGAGCTCCCGCCGGGCGTGATCAAGATGGTGAAGGTCTACGTCGCCATCAAGCGCAAGCTCCAGGTGGGTGACAAGATGGCCGGTCGCCACGGGAACAAGGGTGTGGTCAGCCGCATCCTCCCCGAGGAGGACATGCCCTACCTGTCCAACGGCAACCCCGTGGACATCGTGCTCAACCCCCTCGGCGTGCCCTCGCGTATGAACGTGGGGCAGATCCTCGAGGTGCACCTCGGGTGGGCGGCCTATCAGCTCGGCCAGCGCCTGCAGGAGATGCTCGAGGCGGGCGTTCCCGCGGAGGTCATTCGCAAGCTCCTCGCCACGGTGTTCACCCGTGACAAGAGCGTGCTGGCCACCGTGAAGGAGACCGACGCCGAGGGCATCCGGCGCATTGCGGTCTCGCTGCAGCGCGGGATCTTCACGGCCTCGCCGGTGTTCGACGGCGCGCCCGAGAAGGAGATCAAGAACTGGCTGGACCTCTCCGGGGTGAGCACCTCGGGGCAGTCCATTCTCTTCGACGGTCGCACCGGCGACGCCTTCGAGCAGGATGTCACCGTGGGGATCATGTACATCCTCAAGCTGCACCACCTGGTCGACGACAAGATCCACGCCCGCTCCATCGGGCCGTACTCCCTGGTCACCCAGCAGCCGCTGGGCGGCAAGGCGCAGTTCGGCGGGCAGCGCCTCGGTGAGATGGAAGTCTGGGCCATGGAGGCCTACGGCGCGGCCTACGCGCTGCAGGAGTTCCTCACGGTGAAGTCCGACGACGTGCAGGGCCGCACCCGCATGTACGAGGCCATCGTGAAGGGCGAGTACACCCTGGAGCCGGGCGTGCCCGAGAGCTTCAACGTGCTCGTGAAGGAGCTCCAGTCGCTCTGCCTCAACGTGGAGCTCGTCGAGGACGGGGTCGTGCGCAACCAGGGAGACAGCTCCCAGGCGGCGGAGTGACTTCGACCGGCTGACAAGGTAGTTTTCAACCCGCATCGGACCGAAGAGAGGGCCGACTCCCCCCAACGCCACACGCAGCCCACGAGACGAACGCGGCGGACCTCCGCCGCGCGCCACACCCCGAAGGTCCGCGCGTCGCACGCGGGGGTGAGCGCATCGCGCGACGCGCAGGGCAGCACCACACGGCCGCAGGGGGAGACGTCCCCATCGATCAACAGAGCGCGCGAGGCGCCGAGACGGGCGAGAAGCCCCGGTCGGTCTTTACCCCGCGCATCAGGAGCAGAGGCACCGTGAAGGACATCTTCAACTTCTTCGATCGACCCAAGGACCCGCTGTCGTTCAACTCGATCCGCATCTCTCTGGCGTCGCCCGAGAAGATTCGCGAGTGGTCGCGCGGCGAGGTGAAGAAGCCCGAGACGATCAACTACCGCACGTTCAAGCCCGAGCGTGACGGCCTCTTCTGCGCGAAGATCTTCGGTCCGGTGAAGGACTACGAGTGCAACTGCGGCAAGTACAAGCGCATGAAGCACCGGAACATCGTGTGCGAGAAGTGCGGCGTGGAGGTGATCCAGTCCAAGGTGCGCCGTGAGCGCCTGGGGCACATCACCCTCGCGACGCCCGTGGCGCACATCTGGTTCCTGAAGAGCCTCCCGTCGCGCATCGGCGCGGTGCTCGACATGACCCTGCGCGACCTCGAGAAGATCCTGTACTGCGAGGCCTACGTCGTCACCGACGCGAAGACCTCCTCGCTGAAGCAGCGGGACATCGTCACCGAGGAGAACCTCTACAAGCTCTACGACGAGCTCGGCGACGATGCGTTCGTCGCGAAGATGGGCGGCGAGGCGATCCTCGAGCTCCTCAACGGGGTCGATGTCGCCAAGACCGCCGAGGAGCTGCGCGCCGACATGCGCGCGGCGACCTCGGACGCCAAGCGGAAGAAGTTCGCCAAGCGCCTCAAGGTCATCGAGGCCTTCCGCGAGAGCGGCAACCGCCCCGAGTGGATGATGCTCACGGTCATCCCCGTGCTCCCGCCGGACCTGCGCCCGCTCGTGCCCCTCGACGGCGGCCGCTTCGCCACCAGCGACCTGAACGACCTCTACCGTCGCGTCATCAACCGCAACAACCGCCTGAAGCGCCTGCAGGAGCTCAACGCGCCGGAGATCATCATCCGGAACGAGAAGCGGATGCTCCAGGAGGCGGTCGACGCCCTCTTCGACAACGGCCGCCGCGGCAAGACCATCACGGGCCCGAACAAGCGGCCGCTGAAGTCCCTCAGCGACATGCTCAAGGGCAAGCAGGGGCGGTTCCGCCAGAACCTCCTCGGCAAGCGCGTGGACTACTCGGGCCGCTCGGTCATCGTGGTGGGCCCGACGCTCAAGCTGCACCAGTGCGGCCTGCCCAAGAAGATGGCCCTCGAGCTCTTCAAGCCGTTCATCTACAACAAGCTTGAGGAGCGCGGCCTCGCGCCCACCATCAAGAGCGCCAAGAAGCTCGTCGAGAAGGAGCGCCCCGAGGTCTGGGACATTCTCGACGAGGTGATCACCGAGCACCCGGTGATGCTGAACCGCGCGCCGACCCTGCACCGCCTGGGCATTCAGGCCTTCGAGCCGGTGCTCATCGAGGGCAAGGCGATCCAGCTCCACCCCCTCGTCTGCGCGGCGTTCAACGCCGACTTCGACGGCGACCAGATGGCCGTTCACGTGCCCCTCTCGGTGGAAGCCCAGATGGAGGCCCGCGTGCTCATGATGAGCACGAACAACATCCTGTCGCCGGCGTCGGGCAAGCCGATCATCAACCCGACGCAGGACATCGTGCTCGGGCTCTACTACATGACCCGCGCGCGCCGCTTCGCGCGTGGCTCGTACCGCACCGACTCCAAGGGCGAGGACCGCACCCGCGGGCGCTACGGCTCCCCCGAGGAGGTGCGCATGGCGTACGACTCGGGCGAGCTCGAGCTCCATGCCGAGATCCTCGTACGCATCCCCGCGGTGCGCGTGACCGAGACCGGCTCGCCGGGCAGCCGGTTCACCGAGGGCGAGGTCATCGAGCGTCCCGACCTCGACGCCGCCAACCGTCTCATTGTGCGCATCGCGAAGGACAAGGGCCTGCCCGTGGTCCTCGCGAGGGCCGAGCCGACCTTCAAGATGGTGGAGACCACCACCGGGCGCGTGCTGCTCGCCGAGGGCATCAACGAGGCGCTCGGCGAGGACGAGGCCCTGCCCTTCTCCATCATCAACAAGGTGATGGACAAGAAGGCCCTCACGGCCCTCATCGACGCGTGTTACCGCGCGCACCGCAACAAGGCCACGGTGCTCCTGGCCGACAAGCTGCGGTCCACGGGCTACGAGTACGCGACCCGCGCCGGCGTCTCGATCTGCATGGACAACATGGCGATCCCCGCCGCGAAGTACACGCAGGTGCGCGACGCGCAGGACCGCGTGGCCAAGGTCGTCGACCAGTACCAGGAAGGCGTCATCACTGACGGCGAGCGGTACAACAAGGTCGTCGACATCTGGGCCGAGGTCGCCGACAAGGTCGCCAAGGAGATGATGGAAGGCGTTGGGAAGGAGGACGTGATCGACCCGGTCACGAAGCTCACCTCGCGCATGCCGTCGTTCAACCCGATCTACATGATGGCCGATTCGGGCGCCCGCGGCTCGGCGCAGCAGATCCGGCAGCTCGCCGGGATGCGCGGCCTCATGGCCAAGCCCTCGGGCGAGATCATCGAGACGCCCATCACCGCGAACTTCCGCGAGGGCCTCTCGGTGCTCCAGTACTTCACGTCGACCCACGGTGCTCGTAAGGGCCTCGCGGACACGGCGCTGAAGACCGCGAACTCGGGGTACCTCACCCGCCGCCTCGTGGACGTCGCCCACGACGCCACGGTGAACGAGTACGACTGCGGCACCCTCGACGGCATCGCGGTCACCAAGCTCGAAGAGGGCGGTGATGTGATCCAGCAGCTCGGGGACCGGATCCTCGGCCGCATCGCGCTCTACCCCGTGCTCGACCCGGTCTCGGGCGAGGTCCTCGTGCAGGAGCGCGAGGAGTTCGACGAGGAGGCCGTGCGCCGCATCGAGCAGGCGGGCGTCGAGGAAGTGGTCATCCGCTCGGTGCTCACCTGCGCGACGCGCCGGGGCATCTGCGCGGCGTGCTACGGCCGCGACCTCGCCCGCGGGTACATGGTCAACATCGGGGAGAGCGTCGGCGTCATCGCCGCGCAGTCCATCGGTGAGCCCGGCACCCAGCTCACCATGCGCACCTTCCACATCGGCGGCACCGTGGTCGGCAAGGCCGCGGAGAGCACGCTGACCTCGCGCTACGACGGCCGCGTGCGCTTCGACAAGATCGAGACCGTGCAGCGCAAGGACGGCAAGCTCGTGGTGATGAACCGCCACGGCGAGGTGGTGATCGTCGACGCCACCGGCCGCGAGCGCGAGCGCAACCACCTCGTGTACGGCGCCGAGCTCCAGGTGCACGACGGCGAGGAGCTCAAGTCGGGCGCCCTGCTCGCGACCTGGGACCCGCACTCGGTGCCGATCCTCACCGAGGTCACCGGCGTGGTGAAGTACGCCGACCTGCTCGAGAGCGTGACGGTCGAAGAGAAGGTCGACGACGTCACCGGCCTCTCGCGCAAGACGGTCATCGAGCACCGCGACGCCACCCTGCGCCCGCGCATCGAGATCCGCGATCCGCAGAACCACCACATCCGCAAGCTCCCCAACGGCATCGAGGGGCGGTACTTCCTCCCCGCGGGCTGCAACATCTCCGTCAACGACGGGGAGGTCGTGGAGGCGGGCTCGATCATCGCGAAGATGACCCGCGAGGCGGCGAAGACCAAGGACATCACCGGCGGTCTGCCCCGCGTCGCAGAGCTGTTCGAGGCGCGCAAGCCCAAGGACGCCGCGGTGATCTCCCCCATCGACGGCTACGTGAAGTTCGGGCGCGAGACCAAGGGCAAGCGCCAG
>JBILLI010000393.1:0-6928 GCA_044376155.1 Polyangiales bacterium | reverse complement strand
CATGTCCATCGCTGCGGAGGATGACTCTACCAGAGTCCGGGGCGTCGCTGCGCATCGGCGGGTCTTCGGCCCGTGTGTTGGGTATCATCACGTCCATGGCAGGTGAGGGAGCGCTGCAGCCGGGCAAGACCCTCGGCGGGGACTTCGTGATCGAGCGCCCGCTGGGATCGGGCGGCATGGGCGCGGTCTACGTCGCGCGGCAGCTGAGCACCCAGCGGCCGCGGGCGATCAAGACCATGCACGCCCGGCTGCTCAGCGACCCGACGCTGCGCGCCCGCTTCGCGCGCGAGGCGCGGGTGTCGTCGATGATCGAGAGCGACCACGTGGTCGAGGTCGTGGGCGCGGGCATCGACGAGGAGAGCGATGTCCCGTGGATCGCCATGGAGCTGCTGCAGGGCGACGACCTCGCGCGCTACGTCGCGAAGCGCGGGAGGCTCAGCCTCGACGAGGTGCGCACCGTGGCCGAGCACGCCGGGCACGCCCTCGCGGCCGCGCACCGCGCGGGGGTGGTGCACCGGGACCTCAAGCCCGCCAACCTCTTCCTCGCCACGCCCCGCCGCGCGGGGGTGCCCTTCATGCTCAAGGTCCTGGACTTCGGCATCGCGAAGATCGTCGACAGTCAGACCTCGAAGGCCACCACGAACATCATCGGCTCGCCGCTCTGGATGGCCCCGGAGCAGACCGACGCCAGCGCCCCCATCGGCCCGTGGACCGACGTGTGGTCCTTCGGACTGATCGTCTTCTGGGCGCTCACGGGCAAGAGCTACTGGCGCGCGGCGAACGCGGCCGAGGGGTCGATCCCCGCGGTGATCCGCGAGCTGGTGGTGGACCCGATGGTCCCCGCGAGCGAGCGCGCGACCTTCCTCGGCGTGGGCGACCGGGTCCCGCCCGGCTTCGACGCGTGGCTGTCTCGCTGCCTGCAGCGCGACGTCACCGCCCGCTTCGGCAGCGCCGCCGAGGCCGTGAGCACCCTGCTGGAGGTGCTCAAGGGCAACCCCGGTCGCGTCGTCAGCGCGGTGCCCGCGACCGTGGCGATGCCGCAGTTTCCCCTCGGCGGCGGCCCCGCGTCGCTGGGCGCGATGGGCCCGTGGCCCCCCACCGCGGCCCCACCCGGCACCCTCGCGCCCATGCCCGGCACCCTCGCGCCCATGCTCCCCGCGGGGGCGCAGCCCGTGGCGCCGCGTCGGGGGCGCGGCCTCACCGCGGCGGTGGCGGTGGCGCTGCTCGGCTGCCTCGCCGCGGGCCTCTGGCTGTCCGCGGCGCCACACGCGGCGCCGTCGCAGCGCACCGCACCCGTGCAGACCTCCGCGGCGGTCCCGGCGACGCCGAGCCCGCTCCCCCCGCCCGCCGAGCCGCAGGCGACGAAGCCCCCGCGCGAGGACGTCCCCGCGGTCGACGACGACGACGACGACGACCCCTTTCCTCGTCGACGCGCGCGACGCAGCCGCACACTGACGACACCGACGACACCGACGACACCGACGACACCGACGACCGATCCCCCGCCGCCGCCGCCGCCGCAGCGCTGCGAGGTGCGCGCGGGGCCGACGTTTACCGACGCGCACGCGCGGCAGGTGTGTCAGATCCTCTGCGCGCGCGCGGGGGCGACGCGCTTCACGGGGCAATGGCACACCGTCACGCAGGGCGTGATGAGCGTGTGCGAGTGCGAGTTCCCCGCGGGTACCGCGTGCCCGCGATGATCATCCGCGGGGTTGTGGTAGGCATGAAGCAGGAGGCGCCCATGCGCACGCTCGCCCCGCTCGTCGCCGTGTTGCTCGCTGCGTGTGACCAGTCCGGCCGCGTCGAGGTCGTCGAGGTCGACGTCGCCGTCGCGCGCCCCGACACTCCCCCCGGGACCGACGCGGGGCCCCCCGTGATGGACGCGGGGGGCTTCACCGTCGACGTGCCGCCCCTCGACCGCCCGGTGCGCGACGTACAGCCGAACCCCGACGCGTTCTTCGCGAGCAATCCCCCACCGCGCTACTGCGGCCCCGACGGCGGCGCCGACGGCGGCACCCCGGTGATCCCGGGCGGCACCCCCGAGTGCCCCGAGGACCTCCTGCGCGAAGGCTGCCCCTGCACCGCCATGGGCGAGACGCGCCCCTGCTGGCCCGGGCTTCGCGCGAACCGCAACCGCGGCGTGTGCCGCGACGGCGTCACCACCTGCGCGCCCTACGACGAGCTCGGCGGGCGCTGGAGCGCGTGCGAGGGCTACGTGCTCCCCACCCCCGGCGCGCGGCTCGGCCGCGAGGCGTGCCAGTGCTTCTCGCAAGGGCGCTGGGAGATCGAGAACCTCTCGCCCTGCTTCGTCGAGCTCGGGAGCGAGATCTACGCCGTCTCGACGTACCTCGACGCGCGCGGCCAGGCCCAGTGCCCCACGCTCTCGCCCGGCATCGCCCCCGCGCCGCAGCCCGGCACGGTCTTCAGCGCCAACCACCTCACGGTCGACTGCGCGGGCCAGTTCGAGCTGTGCTTCACCATCAAGGCCGGTGATGTGATGGCGCCCCAGGCATCAGATTGTGTGATGGCCCGGATGTGCACCTCGGCGTGGTACCCCACCCCCGGCGCGCGGGTGACCCTCCCCCCGCTGCCGGCGTGGACCGCCTCGGACAACGCCTGCGTGCGGCGCTTCTACAACACCGGGGGCTACGGCGAGATGACCGTCGTGGGGCTCTCCAGCGAGTGCCAGCGCATCGACGACGGCGCCAGCAACCCCTACGCGTTCCTGCGCATGGCGTACTGCCCCGTGCGGTGCAACCTCACCCCCACCACGCCCGAGTGCATGCGGTGCTCCAACGGCGGCAACGGGGTCTTCTGACCCGCGCGCCGTGATACAAGCGCGGCCCATGCGGAACGTGATCTTCAGCGCGCCCTTCCCCATGGAGACCACGATGCGCTTCGCGCACGCGGCGGCGGGACTGGCGAACGTGCGGCTCCTCGGGATCTTTCAAGAGCCCCCCCGCGGCGACGACGCGCGGATCTTCGCCGACGTCGCCCTCGTGCGCGACGGCACCGACGCGCAGCAGCTCTGCGACGCCGCGCGGGCCCTGCGCGCGAAGCACGGGGAGATCCACCGGCTGCTGGGGATCCTCGAGGTCATCCAGGTGCAGCTCGCCGAGGTGCGCAGGGTGCTGGGCATCCCGGGCGCCTCGCCCGAGGTGGCCGACCTCTTTCGCGACAAGGCCCGCATGAAGACCGAGCTCCGACGGCACGGCCTCCCGTGCGCGGAGCACCGGCTGCTCACGGGCTGGGACGACGCCGTGGATTTCGCGAAGCAGGTGGGTTTTCCCCTGGTGCTCAAGCCCCCGGCGGGCATGGGCTGCAAGGCCACGTGGCGGGTGAACAACCTCGACGAACTCCGCGGCGCCCTCGGCGCGCTGCACCCGTCGAAGGAGCACCCCGCGCTGGCCGAGGAGTTCCTGCGCGGGCGGGAGTACAGCTTCGAGACCATCACCATCGACGGGGTGCCGCGGTTCACCTCGTTCTCGCGGTATTTCCCGACCCCGTTGGAGGTCACCGAGACCCCGTGGATCCAGTGGGTGGTGGTGCTCCCGCGGGTGGTGCAGGGCCCCGAGTTCGACGACGCGCGGGCGCTCGGGCTGCGCGCGGTGAAGGCCCTCGGGCTCGAGACGGGCTTCACGCACATGGAGTGGTTCCGCCGCGACGACGGCTCCCTCGCGATCGGCGAGATCGCCGCGCGCCCCCCCGGCGCGAACATCGTGCTCTCCAACGGCTACGCCCACGACGCGGACATGTACCGGGCCTGGGCCCGCGCGGTGGTCGACGGCGCCTTCGACGGCCCGTGGGAGCGCAAGTACGCCGTGGGCGTGGCCTTTCTGCGCGGCGTGGGCAACGGCCGGGTGAGCGCGGTCACGGGCGTCGACGAGGCGCATCGGCGCATCGGGCACCTCGTGGTGAAGTCCCGCCTGCCCACGGTGGGCGCACCGCGCGCCGACACCTACGAGGGCGACGGCTACGTGGTGGTGCGCGACCCCGACACCGAGGTGGTGAAGGCCGCGGTGAAGACCATCATCGAGACCGTGGGCGTGCGCTACGCCTGACGCGCCACGGCCTCCCATCCGCCCTGCGCGGTGACCCACGCGCCCACGCGCCGCGTGCCCTCGGCGACGGTCACCGCGGGCGCGTAGCCCAGCACCGTGCGCGCGCGCTGGATGTTGAAGTTCGCGCTCCGCCCCTCGGCGAGCACCTCCCCCAACGGACGCATCCCCAGCGCCGCGCCCGCCCGCGCGACGAGCCACAACACGCTCCCCGTGGGCACCTTCGCCCCGCACGCGCGCAAGAGGTTGCCCACGAACTCGCGGCGGGTGACGCGCTCGTCGTCGGTCACATAGAACGCCGCGCCGGGCGCCTCGGCGGCGGTGAGCGCGAGGCACGCGGCGAGGGCGAAGCTCTCGACCCGGGTGGTGGCCATGAGGGCGGCGCCGCCGTCGATCCATGTGAGCGCGCCGTCGCGCACGCGCCGCAGCAGCGCGGGGAGAAAGACGTCATCGCCCTCTCCCCACAGCACCCCGGGGCGGAGGCTCACGGTCTCGATGCCGCCGCCGCTGGCCGCGAGCACGAGGTCTTCGGCGAGGCACAGGGTCTCGGTCGCGGGGTCGGCGAAGCGCGGCGCGTGGGGGAGCTTCTCGTCGGCGTAGCTGCGGTGCTGCTCGGTGCGGGTCACGCACTCGTGGGAGCGGTGCACCAGACGTCGCACCCCCGCGGCGCGCGCGGCGGCGAGCACGTTCTCGGCGGCGATGAGGTTCACCCGCTCGGCGTCGCGCAGGGGGGTGCGCGGGTCGACGGTGCCCGCGAGGTGCACCACGCCGTCGACGCCTCGCATCGCGGACGTCAGCGAGGGCTCGTCGAAGAGATCCCCCGGGACGTCGTCGCCGAGCGTGAGCACCGTGTGTTCGTGGGCGGTGAGGGCCGCGCGCACGGCCGCCCCCACGAAGCCCTGCGCGCCCGTGACCAGCACCTTCATCGCCGCGACGCTACCACCGCCGTGCGAGCGGTCACGCCTGGGCGGTCGAGGGTGCGCGGATCTCCCTGCGGCGCAGGCGCATCGGGAGGGTGGGACCGGGGCGCAGGGTGATCCCGCGCTCGGGCTCGACGCGCGCGCCGGGGCACAGCTCGAGGCGGTAGCGGCGCGAGATGGCCGCGAGGATGAGCTGCGCCTCCATCATCGCGAAGGTGTTCCCGATGCAGATGCGCGGCCCGCCGCCGAAGGGGAAGTACGCGAAGGCCGCGCGGCCCTCGCTGCGCGCGGGGGTGAAGCGGTCGGGGTCGAAGGCCTCGGGGTCTTCCCAGTGCCGCGGGTCGCGGTGCGTGGCCCAGGGGCTCACGAGCACCTGGGTGCCCACGGGCACGCGGTAGCCGCAGACCTCGTCTTCTTCCTCGGCGCGGCGGCCCATGACCCACGCGGGGGGATAGAGCCGCATGGACTCTTGGATCACGTTCTTGGTGAAGGGCAGCGCGGGGAGGTCGGCGAGGGTGGGCGCGCGGTCGCCGAGCACCCGGGTGACCTCGTCGTAGAGCCGCGCGGCGACCTCGGGGTGGCGCGCGAGGAGCAGAAAGGTCCACGCGAGGGCGTTGGAGGTGGTCTCGTGCCCCGCGGAGAAGATGGTGATGGCCTCGTCGCGGAGCTGCGCGTCGGTCATCGACTCGCCGGTCTCTTCGTCCTTGGCCTCCATGAGCATCGCGAGGAGGTCGTGGTGCTCACCCGTGGAGCGCCGACGCTCGACGAGGAGGGTCGTGAGCACGTCGTCGACGGTCTTCACGGCCTGGAGGTACCGCCGGTTCTCGGGCGTGGGCCACGCGAGCGGCGTGTCGAGCAGGCGGGTGATGCGGTCGTTGGTGTTCAGCGTGAGGAAGGAGATCGCGTCGCCCACCACGTCGGCCTCGCCCGAGAGGTCCTTGCCGAGCAGGGTCTCGCTGGCGATGCGCATCGTGAGGGTCATCATCTCGCGGTCGGCGTCGAGCTCCGCGCCCTCGCGCTGGGACCACTGCGCGAGCATGTCCTCGGTGGCCCGCACCATGGTCTGCGCGAAGCCCTCGATGCGCTGGCGGTGAAACGCCGGGGCCGCGATGCGGCGCTGGCGCTTCCAGAAATCCCCCTCGGAGGTGACCAGCCCGTTGCCCAGAAAGAGCCGCATCTTCTCGTACCCGCGGGTCTGCTTGGAGTACTTCTTGGCGTGCGTCTGGAGCACCTGCTTCACCCCCTCGGGGGCGGTCACCAGCATGAAGCGCGCGCCGGGGATGCGCAGCGAGACGGCGCCGTTGTGCTCCACCGCCCAGCGGGTGAAGTGATGCAGCGGGTCGTTGCGCATCAGGCGCGCGTGCCCGAGCACCGGGTCACCCGGCGGCATGGGGGCGTCGCGGGGGTCGCGGTCGTCTCCCTTCATCGCGCGGATCACCTTGCGGCCCAACGACCTGGCTTCTTCAACGATCATGCGAAGACCTCCTCTGGGAGTCGGGAGACGGGCGCACCGCGCCGTGGAACAGCGCCTCGACGATGACGTCGGCGTAGCGCTCGATGACCGCGGGGTCGCGCACGTCGAGGTGATGCTCGGCCTGCGCCAGCGCTGGCACGGTGAAGGGGTGTGACCCCGCGACGATGATCAGGCACTGCAGCACGTCGAGCGGCAGGGCCTTCAACAGCCCCTGGGACTGCGCGTCGGCCAGCAGCGCCTCGAGCCCGTCGTGCAGCGGCCGCGCGTGGTTCGCCACGAGCCAGTCCAGCCGCGGACCGGGCTGCGCGCCCTCGCGCAGAAAGAACCGCGCCACCTCGGGGTGCGACGCGGAGAAGCGCACGTAGCGCCGCAGCATCACCTTCAACCGCGAGACGGGATCGAGGTCCACGAGGTCGGCCGCGGCGCCGTCGGTGAGGGCCGAGAGCCGCCCGAACAGGTGCGCCACCGCGCCCTCC
>JBILLI010000392.1:0-6938 GCA_044376155.1 Polyangiales bacterium | reverse complement strand
CAAGCTTCGCCGCGAGCTCGCGGCGCTCGCCGTCGTTCATCACCAGCGCGTCGGAGACGAGCTTCAGCGCGACGAGCCCGCCCCCGTTGGTGTCGCGGGCCTGCCACGTCGTCCCGAAGACCCCGTCGTCGAGCACGCGAAGCAGTTCGTAGCGCCCCTGCAGCCACTCCCCCGCGCTCGGACGTAGGAGGGGATTGGTCATCACGCTCGCGGTCTCGCCCTCCTCCTCGTTCACGATGGAGGGATGGGGCGGCGCGACATCGGGACGGCGAACCACCGGCGCCGGCGGCGGACGCGGAGGCACCGCCCGCGCAGGTGCGGCCACGGGCGGCGGCGGGGCGGACGGGGGCGCGGGCGCGCGCACGGGGGGCGGCGGAGGCGGCGGGGCGCCACGGCCGCTGACGGGGCCCAGGGGGAGCCGCGCGCGCTGCGAGAGCGTCGCGATCTGCGGCGACGGCGGACGCGCGCTGCCCGGGGGCGGCGGAGGCGGCGGGCGCGGCGCGGACACACGCGCGGCGGGGGGCGGGGCGGGCGGTCGGGACGCGACGGGCAGGCTGCCCTTGCACGAGGGACATCGGAGCGCCGAGGGTTCGACGCGCGCGTTGCAGTACGGGCAGACGGCGCTCATGCGGTCGATGGGCTCCTGATGCCGCGAGGGTAACACCGACACCGCGGCGGACGTCTACGCGCCGGTCGAGCCGAAGCCGCCTTCGCCACGCGCCGTCGCGTCGACCGACGTGACCGCGCGCACCTCGACCCGGGTCACGGGCGCGATCACGAGCTGCGCGACGCGCTCCCCGCGGCGGATCTCGATGGGGGCATCGCCAAGATTCACGGCGAGCACAAGCACCTCGCCGCGGTAGTCCGCGTCGACCGTGCCGGGCGCGTTGACCATCGCGAGCCCTTCGCGCAGGGCGCGCCCCGAACGCGCGCGGACCTGCCCTTCGTGTCCGGGCGGGATCACCAGGCACAGGCCCGTCGGGATCGCCGCGCGTTGCCCGGGCGCGAGGCGCAGGGGCGCATCGTCAGGGACGGCGGCGTGGAGGTCGAGCCCGGCGGCGCCGTCGGTGGCGTACGCGGGCAGCGGGAGACCCTGTGCGTGGGGGAGCTGAAGCACGTCGAGGCGAGGCATGCCCGCAGGCTCGCACGACGCGGCCCACGTGCGGGAATTGCGCGCGGTCTCAGCGCGCGGCGCGCTTGCGCAGGAGGTAGAGCGCGGCGGGCATGAGGAACATCGCGGTCACGAGGCACGAGAGCTCCCCGGCCATGGCGACGCGCCCGAACGACTGCATCGCCTTGTTGTCGTGCGAGATCAGCGCGCCGTAGCCCACGACGGTGGTGAACGAGCACAACACCATGGCGCCCCCGACCGAGCGCACCGCCGCGGCGGGGTCACCGCCCACGAACTTCATGCGGTCGTAGAGGTTGATCCCGTAGTCGACACCGATACCGAAGGTCAGCGGGAGCGCGACGAAGTTCAGAAAGTTCAGCCGCGTGCCCAGCCACGCCGCGCCGCCCACGGTGAGCACCACCCCCCCGAGCAGCGTGGTGATCACCGCCACCGACGCCCCGAACCTCCGCGTCGCCAGCAGCACCACCAGGATCACCGCGCCGAGCGCGCCGGCGGTGGCGCGAAAGCCGTCAGTCTCCAGCGCGCGGAGCATCTCGGCGAACACCGTGGCCCGGCTCGCGGTGGGGAGCTCGCGGCCGTCGGCGAGCCGCACCCGCTGGGTGAGGTTCGCGACCTCGATGAGCTTGCGACCGTCGCTCGGCGAGTAGTGCGCGCGGTAGACCACGAACACCGGCGTGCCGAAGCGCCCGTCGCGCTCGGTGTAGCGCTCGCGCACCAGCGTCGGGAGCTCGTCGGGGCGCGGCGGGGTCAACGCGTCGGGCGGGCGCCAGTCGCGGGCCTCGACGCGCTCGGCGTCGGTGAGGCTCGGCATGAGGGCGTCGAGGTGCGCGCGGATCTGACCGAGGAGCTCAAGCTTGCGGGCGACCACCGCGGGCGGTCCGCCGAGGGCGTCCCACACGGTCTCGGCGTGGTGCACGAAGCGCCCGCCGGAGCGCTCGCGGTCCCGACGGACCACGGCTTCGGCCAGGGGCAGCGCGTCTTCGATGCGGTCGGCGAGGAGGATGTCGGCGTATCCCGGCCCCTGGTCGCTCGCCTCGGCGGGCGCGCTCGGCGCCGTCGCCGCGAGCGGTGTGGCGTTCGCGCGAAAGACCTCGTCGGCCACGCCGCTCCAGCGCCCCGCGCCGCTGCGCTCGTTGCCGCTGCTCTGGAGGTTCGCGAGGTTGTACTCCCAGGGGTCTCGGAGGTAGTTCGGGATGCGCGAGCCGGCCATCGAGAGCAGCACCGCGCCGGCCACCAGCAGGAGCACAGGGTGTCGCCCGGTGAAGTCGCCGAGGGCTCCCATGATGGGCGCGGAGTGGCCCTCCACCGATGCCTCGCTGCGCGCGCCGCGGAGCCGCTCCACCAGGGTGATGGACGCCGGCACGACCACCATCGTGGCGCACCAGCAGAAGAGCATCCCCGAGGCGCCGATGAGGCCGAACTGGCTGAAGCAACGGAAGTCCGAGAGCATCAGCGCGCCATACGCGCCCGCGGCGGCGAGGGCCGAGAGCCAGGTGCCGCCGCGCACCGTGACCGACGCGTCGGCGAGGGCGTCTTCGACGGTGTCGCCCTCGCCGCGGCGCTCGCGGTAGCGCGCGAGAAAGACGATGGCGTAGTTGATCCCGTTGCCCGCGACGATGGAGCCCAGCGAAACCGTGGAGAGCGTGAGGTAGCCGAAGGCCACCCAGGCGACGGCGTAGGCCATGCCCACCCCCGTGAACATCGCCAGGCCGATGTGCCCCAGGGACCACGGAGACCGGAAGAACAGCATGATCCCACCGAGGATCAGCAGCGACGCGAGGCCGAACGACACCGCGGCTTCGCGCACCACCGAGTCGCGCTCGGCGATGGCGTTGGGCACGTCACCCCCGAGGCCCACCTCCATGCGAGGGTGGAAGCGCGTCGGGTGCGCCGCCGCGACCAGCGCGTTGACCCGCTCGACCAGGGCGTCACCCGAGCGATCACCGAAGCCTGCGCCCGCGACCCGAAGGATCAGCAGGTACGCCCCCCCATCGGTCGTACGGAAGTACCCCGTGGGGTAGCGGTCGACCTCGCGGGTGCGTGCGGCGATCTGCGCACGAAAGCGACCGAAGGGCAGCGACGACGCGCTCCCCGCAGCGGGGGGCGGTGTCGCGGCGGGCCCTTGCGCGGGGCGGACCGACGGGACGTGGTCGCTGCGGAGCTCCGCGCAGGTCTCGTCGTCGAGGGAGATGAACCCGGGCTGCGCGCGGTGCAGCGCGCGGGCGAGCTCACACTCGGCCTCCTCGAGGTCACCCACGTCGGCGTAGAACCACTTGCGGCGCGCGAAGAAGCGCTGGGCCTCCTCGGGGCCGTGCTCCACCGCGCGGACGATGTCGGGGGGAATGGTCCGCAGCGAGGTCTCGAGTGTGTCGACGAGGCGGCGGTTCGCGTCGGCGTCGGGGGAACGCACGATGACGTAGAGCGTGGCGCTCCCGCCGCCCATGCGCCGCATCGCCGCGCGGTACAGCTGCGCGCCCTCGCTGTGCGCGGGGAGCAGGTCGAGGAAGTCGCCGCGCATCTCCAGGCGGCTCATCGCGAGCGCCGACAGCGCGATCACCGCGAGCGTCGCGAGGATCACCGACCACGCGTGGCGATGCGAGAAGCGCGCGAGCGAGGCCGCGGCGCGGTCGACGGCGGAGGGCGGCACGTTGCTTCACCGGGTGCCTACCATTCCGGGTGCGTCGCGCCAACGGCCAGCGCAGTCGCCACCGCGGCAGGAACGGAGGGTCAGCGCGCGTCGCGGAGGTCTCCGTGCTGGGAGATCTCCGCGAGCCAGCGCTCCAGGGTGTGCAGGAACTCCAACGGGTCGGCGGTGGTGTACGTGTGGCGCACGTGGTCCCAGTCGGGGTCGCCCATTTCGAGCTTGAAGTGATCCCGTAGCCAGCCCGCGCTGACGCGGACCTCGCGCCAGTACGATCCCGCCTCGGTCTCGTATCGCCCCGTCGACGGCGGCGGGAGCTTGCGCGCGAGGAAGAGGTCTTCGGACTCGTTGAACTCCACCTCCCCCGACGGCGCGACCCGGGCCGACACTGCGTTCCACGCGATGGCCCAGCCCGTCGGCACGCGCAGGGGGAGCAGCGCCCACGCCGCGGTGATGCGCCACGCGGCGATGACCTCGGGCGGCAGACGGAAAAACAGCCGTGGAATCATGGGCTCCCCCGCGAGTGTAGCCCCTTCGCGCGGGCCCTCAACGCCCGGTGGGACGCGGCGCGAAATGGTTCACGGGACCACATCCTCCGCCGAGACCCGGCGCGGTCTCGATGGCCGTGCGCACGAAGTCCCGGGCGTCGCGAACCGCGTCGACCACCGGTGCCCCCTGCGCCAGCCGTGCGGTGATGCCCGCCGAGAGCGTGCAGCCCGTGCCGTGGGTGTGCGGGCTCTCCACCCGCGGCGCCGCGAACACCGTCGCCCTTCCCTCGGACCACAGCAGGTCGTGCGCCTCACGCGGCAAGTGCCCGCCCTTCACCACGACGTGCCGCGCGCCCATCTCCGCGATGCGCCGGGCGGCGCGCTCCATGCTCTCGGGGTCGCTCACCGCGAAGCCCGTTAGCCGTGCGGCCTCGTGGAGGTTCGGGGTGACCACGAAGGCGAGCGGGAGCACCGCTTCGCAGAGCGCAGAGACCGCGTCGTCATCGAGCAACGGCGCCCCGTGTTTGCTCACCATCACGGGGTCCACCACCCACGGGAACGCGGTCTCGCGCGCGCACACCGCGAAGGCCCGAAGGAGTTCGGCGCGCCCGAGGGCGCCGGTCTTGGCCGCGTGGGGCGGGAGGTCGCCCACCACGGCGTCGAACTGCGCGCGAAGGAATGCGGGCGACACGAACTCCACCGCGGTGACGGCACGGGTGTTCTGCACCGTGAGCAGGCTCACGACGCTCTCGCCGTAAACGCCGAACTGATGGAAGGTCTTGAGGTCGGCCTGGAGCCCCGCGCCCCCGGAGGGGTCGGAGCCGGCCACCGTGAGCGCCACCGGAAGGGAGTGCATGCGTTCGTTCGAGCACAGGTGCGTGCGCGCTGTCACGGGTCTCGGGCGCGGGGGGCGCCCTCCGGGCAGCCTTGCAATGGCCGGCCTCGGGGTGACGGGGTTGGAGACGTCGACGCGCGCCGTGGCGTGACGTGGGACCACCGCCGAGGCGTGAGCGAGAAATCTGATCCGTTGCGCAACCGGAAGCCGTCCTCGACCCGAGTCCCCCACCGCGCGGCGGCGGCGGCCCTCCCGCTCACGTACACTCGCGGACGCGCGGAAAACACCCATGGAAGAGAACAGCCTCACGCTCGCCGTCCTTCGTGAAATCCGTGACGAAGTCCGTACGACCCGGACCGACCTCACCAGTCGCTTCGACCACCTCACCAGTCGCTTCGACCACCTCACCGAGCGCGTCGACGAGCAGGGTTCGCTCCTGCAGACGATCGCGGCGGTGCAGATCCGCCAGGAGGCGCTTCTTCAGCGGCACGACGACGCACTCGGCAGCATCGTTCACGAGCTTCGGCGGATCCACGAGCGGATCGACCACGTCTACGAGGGCCCACTGACCAGCGCGGTGCGTGACCACGAGACTCGCCTGCGCCGCCTCGAGGGACGCGACCCGTAGCCCTCCCTCGCGCCGCACTCCCTCTGGCCGCCCTCCCTCGCGCCGCTCCCCCGCGCTCCTTCCGGCAGCAACCCTCGCGTCGGACCGCTTCGGAGTCCCGGAGATCCCCAGGTTCAACCTCTCCCCGGCGCTGCGCCAGGTGTTTACCGACGACCGCAAGGGCACAGGCGAAAACCGGGCTACGCCCGTTCGCAACCCCGACAAGGGCTACCCGACGGCCGGACACAACCCACCCGACGCCCGGACACAACCCACCCGATGCCCGGACACAACCCACCGCCCCGGGGTTCACCCCGGGGCGCGAGGGCCGCGTATGCCGAAACGGACGTGCGTGGCACGCGACTGCGCGCCCTGCACACGATCACCCCGTGGTTCACCTCGGAGGTGACTACTCCGTCCGCGGAGGCGGCGGCACCGACGCCCGCGGCGCGAGGCTCTCTCGCGCCAGGCGCGCGGCCTCCTGCTCCGCGACCTTCTTGCTCCGCCCGCTCCCCCGCGCGCGGACCACCTCCCCCGCCACGACCTCCACGGTCCACGTGCGGTCGTGGTCGGGCCCGTCGGTGCCCACGACCTCGTAGCGCGGCGTGAGCCCGTGCCGCGCCTGCACGATCTCTTGCAAGAGGGACTTCTCATCCAACAGCGCGCGGTCCTCTTCGGTGTTGCGCGCGGTGACCTCGTCGAGTTCGCGCTGCAACAGCCGCTCGATGAGCGGCCGCGCCGCCTCGATGCCCCCATCGAGGTACACCGCCGCGAAGACCGCCTCCAGCGCGTTGGCGAGCAGCGAGGGCTTGGCGCGCCCGCCCGTGCGGTCCTCGCCCTTGCCGAGGCGCAGGGCGTCGCCGAGCCCGAGGTCGGTGGCCACGCGCGCGAGGGAGCGCTCGTTGACCACCGCCGCGCGCATGCGCGTGAGCTCCCCCTCCTCGGCCCCGGGCGCGCGCCGCCAGAGCGCGTCGCTCACCACCAGCGCGAGCACCGCGTCACCGAGGAACTCCATGCGCTCGTTGTCGCGCAGGTCCTTGCCCTTGCGGCTGTTCGCGGCCTCGAAGGCCGCGGAGCGATGGGTCAACGCCTCGTGCAGCAGCACCAGTCGCTGAAAGGAGTGGCCCAGGGCGTCGAGGAACGGGCGGAGACGGTCGTCCATGAAGGTCGTGAGCGCAGGGACGCTCAGGTGTTCTCGGCGAGCGCAGCGCGCACCCGCGCGGCGATGACGTCGG
>JBILLI010000390.1:0-6977 GCA_044376155.1 Polyangiales bacterium | reverse complement strand
AAGACCAGCAGGATCGGGAGCGCGAGGGAGTACTTCGAGAGCGCGACCCCCAGCACGAGTCCCGCGAGCACCGTCCGCCCCGCCGACGAGAGCGCCACGGCCGCCACCATCAGCACGAACACCGGCAGCGCCGTCTGCCCGAGGAACAGCGCGTTGCGCACCGCGGACCACCCGTAGAACGCCAGCGCCACGAGCCACATCCCCGAGCGATCGATGCGGTCTCGCAGCAGGCTCAGCGCCAACCACGGCGCTACCAACGCGCTACCGAGGTTCAGGCAGGCCCACAGCGCCCGTGCGGTGTCCCACGAGAAGTACGCCAGCACGTGCAGCAGCAACACCACGGGCGCAGTGTTCGAGGGCACCGTCGACATCCCCTCCTGGTGCACCGGCTGCCCGTGGGGCACGTATCCGTCGAGGTAGTGCACAGGCCCCTGCGGTCGGCGCTGCTCGAAGTGCGCAGCGTAGGGGTTCTCGCCGCGACGCACGAAGTGCCCCGCCATCCAGTAGGCGTGCAGGTCGTGACCGCCCCAGGTGCCGAAGGCCCGCCAGAAGCCCACACCCATCGACGCGCACGCCCAGGCGGCCAGCAGCACGAACGCCGCCACGCGCAGCGCGCGAGCCCCCTTGCGCGGCGCATCGCGCAGGCCACAAGGGGCCACCCGACAGGCACCGCTGTCTGGATCGTTCGGGGCAGAGGTCATTCGCGGCGCCAGGCTCGTCTATTGAATCGCCCCCCCCGCGCGTCAAGCCGCGAACTCGTCACTCGAGAAAGGCGCGGCACCGCGAGATGCGACCCTCGATGTCGGCAGTCAGGCGCCGGTAGCCCTCGCCGCCAACACCTCCGAATTGCACGCGAAACGCGGCGTCGGTGAGCCCTTCGGGGAGACCCTCGGCGCTCGGGAACACGTCGTCGATCCTGACCTGCGTCACGAGTCTCGCCTGCATTCGCTCCGCCCCGGCGTCGTCGCGCGTGGACATCGCGGACAGCGTCGTCCCTGCTCGATCGGCGAGGAGGTCCGCGAAGGAGAAGCCGCTGCCCCCGTCGGCGTCGAGCTCCTCCTTGAGCCGCCCGGCCTCATCGCTCGGGGCCACATCGGCGATCGCGGCGAGGGCGGCGCTCACGGCGAAGTGCCGGGGCCAGTCGGCCCGACCGCGCAGGGTGGTCCCGTCACGGAGGCGCGCGGCGAGGTCCGCGCGGTCGCCTGTGGGGCCCGCGCCGAGGATCATGGCCAGACGGGGATGCCCCAGCACCACGCCCAGCGCGACCATCGCCGCGCGGTTCTCCTCCGCGGCGGACCCGCGGGACGACCGCGCCCGCGCGAGCGTGAACACCGCCTCGAGGGCGGCGACGAAGCGCGCGTCACCCGGCGGCGCCGCCGCGAGCGCTCGGAGGAGGTGATCCACCTGCGCGCGCGTGGCCTCTTGCACGCGCTGCGCGACGTCTTCGCCCCACGCGAGCCGCGCGAGCATGCGGTCGGGAAGCTCCGCGCGGCGGTAGGTCAGCGTCGCCTCCCCCGCCGTCATCGAGAGGCGCTGCACCGCGGGCAACACGCGACGAACATCGCGGTCCTCGCGCAGCGAGGTCACCGCGAGCGACACGAGCGCATCGCGCAGGGACGCAGGGAGATCCGTCGACCCGACGCGCAGCGCGGTCGCGGCGACGGCCAGCTCGCCCTGACGGACCGAGACCGTGAGCGCGTAGCGGAGGTTGAGCCATCGCCCCGTTCGCGGAACGGGCACGCTGGCCTCGCCTGCGACCGCGCCGTCTCCCAGCGTGGTCTGGACGCGCGCGTGCCCCCCGACGACGGCGGCCCAGGCCACGAGCTGGTCCAACTCCGCCGCCGTGAGTCGAAGCGTGCGGGTCTCTCCCTCGGGGATCCTCCGCGGGTCCCTCCCTCGAAGCAGCCCCGCGAGGTGGCGCCGGGTCTCGCTCTCCAGCGGGGCGCGCTCGGCGACCGCAGGCGCGGGCTCGAGCGAACGCCCGACGAGCACCAGCGCCAACACCGCGAGGACCGCGCCGCCCCCCAGCACCCCCGGCACGAAGAGCACACGCGCCCACGCCCCGCGACGCCACGCGAGCCCGGCGGCGAGCCCCAGCATCGCCCCTGCCGACGAGACCAATATGCCCAGGGCGCCCGGCGGCGCGCGCCACCAGCCCCAACGCGCGAGGAACACCAGCGTGAGCGCGAGGGCGCAGGCCGGGAGGAACACCCGAAGCACCCGGTCCCACCACCGCGACCGATCGGGTTGCAGCGCCGCCGCGAGCGCCCCGAGGGGGACGAAGAGCGCCGCCTGCATCGCCCCCGCGAGGGCCATCCCCCGCGCCATCTCGCCCGCCCGCGCCCGCAGGTCGAGGAGCGAAAGCGTCGGCGGATCAGCCACGGGTGCGAAGACCCCCGCGGCGAGCACCGCGGTCCACGCGAGGAGCGCCGCGAGCAGCCCGGCCTGTCGTCGGCTCATGCGCCGCGCCTCCCGCGTCCCATCGACCCGCGTCTCATCGCGCCGCGCGCAAGCGGTCGAGGGTGAGCAGCGTGACGAGGTTGCGCATGTTGTAGCCGTACCGCAGCCCCTCGGCGGTGAAGTTCCCACCGGCGTCGCCCCGGTACACGTTGGGGTGAATCCCGTCGCCGTCGAGCCCGCGCGCGGGCAGCGGCTGCAGGGCCGCCCAGTAGTCCATGAGCGGGATGTGCCGGGCCGCCGCGAGGGCGCGAATCCGCTGGTTCATGCTGATCGCCAGCGCGCCCGCGTCTGCGCGGTCGGTGCGATCGGGGATGGTCGACAGGACCGGCACCGTGCCGTTCTCTTCGATGATCTCCAGGATGCGCGTGAGGTTTCGCTGCAGCCCGTCGGGGGTGTCGCGATCGATGTCGTTGGTCCCGTACATCACCACGGCGTAGCCCGGCCGCGTCGCGGAGAGCTCGCTGCGCAGCGGGCTCGACGGGTCGCCCTCCAGCGCGCTGCCCGCGGTCCACCCCGCCGTCGCGCACACGCTGGGGCGGTTGAAGCTGTTGCGATCCCCGAGCGGCTGTGCGCGAAAGTGTCGAATGGTGGGCTCCAGCGCCGCGAAGGCGCCGATCTCGTACCACCCCTCGCCGACGTCGAAGAGGTAGCTCCCCGACTCGGTGATGGAGTCGCCGATCTTCGCGAAGACCCCATCGCGCATCCCGCGCGCCGCGCCCACCGCGCGGATCGCCCGCAGCCGCGCGAGGGTGGCCTCGTCCAACGTCGGCAGCGCGCGTTGGAGCGCGTCCGAGAGCGGCGCGACCGCCGCGCCCGCGTCCAGGGGCGCCGCCGGGGGAGTGTCCGGGGCGGGTGTGAGCACGTCGCGTCCACGGGTCATGGGCGAGGCGAGCCCACCGTCGTCCGCGACCATCATTCTCGGCGCCCCCGATCGCTGGCCGACGCACGCGACCATCATCGCGGCCACGGCGCAGGCGCGAAGCCAACATCTCATGCAGTGATCCTTGTGCGCCGGTCGGTCGCGCGCAATCCGTGTCGTGGAGAACGACGCCGGGCGCCCTTCCTCGCGTAGACTCTGCCTCCCCCCGCATGGACCCCGCCATCGAAGCCGCCCGCGCGATGCTCCCGTCCTGGGTGCCCTGGGCCAACCTCGCGACGCACCCGCCGCTGGCCTTCGCCACGACGCTGCTCGCGACGCTGCTCGCCGCCGCGCTCACCACCCGCCCCGGGGACCTCGCGTCGACCCTGCGCGCGCTCTCGGGCCTCACCCTGCTCCTCCCGTGCCTCTGGGCGATCTCCGCGGCCACATCCGCGGGCCCCATCGGACACGCGCCCGCGTGGGCCCTCGCGGCGCTCACCGCGGTCGCGTCGCTCCTCGCGGCCGCCCTCACCCGCGCGCTCGCCCGGCGCCTCGCCCGGCGCCACGCCCTCCCCACCGACGGACGCAGCGACCGCCGCGCGCTCCGCGGCGCCTTCGCGGGCGTGCTCCTCTGCGCCGTGGTGGGCCTGTCGCTCCGCGGCTTCGCGGGGCAGGCCTGGAGCCGCGACCGCGAGGCCCGGGTCTTCGCCGTCGCGTACACGGGCGGTCACGACCGCACCCTCGCCGACCTCGCGTGGGTCACCGCCCAGCGCGGCGATCAGCGCAGCGCGGCGGTGTTGCTCCGCGCGGCCCTGGTGGCCGAGCGCAGCGCCGTCCCCGCGGCGAACCTCACGATCGTCTATGTGAACGAGGGCCGCTGCGTCGACGCGGGCGAAGCGCTCGCCGAGGCGCGTCGTCGCGTCGCGCTGGGCGCCACCGACCGCGAGCGCGCGCTGCTCCGCCTCGCGATGGACGCCCTGCGCGGGTGCGAGGGCCGCAACGCCCCGCCGCCCATCACGGGCGGGTCGTAGGCCGCTCAGCCCGCGTCGCGCAGCGCCGCGCAGGCCCCGAGGACCTCCTTCATCCCATCACACAGCGCGCGGCACCGCGGACAGCCGAGGGCGTGTCGCTCCAGCCGCGAGCACGTGCGGTCGTCGAGCTCGCCCTCGTGCTTCTGCGACATCAGCGCGTCGATGTCGGGGCACTCGGTGGTGGGCGCGCCCTCGAGGGTCGGGCGCAGGGCCTCGCGCAGGGCGGTGCGCGCGCGGTGCAACCGGCTCTTCAGCGCCTCCACCGAGATACCCAGCACCTCCGCGGCCTCGTTGGCGCTGAGCCCCTCGACGTCGCGCAGGAGCACGGCCTCGCGCTGATCGCGCTGCAGGGTGCGCAGGGCGAGGTCGAGGGTCTCGCGGAGCTCTTGCCGCTCGGCGAGGCGCTCGGGGCCGGGCCCCGCGTCTTCGCGCAGGTCGGGGGAGTCTTCGACGGGCGGCGCGCCCTTCAGCGTGCGCTGTCGCCGGTTGCACGCGGTGCGCGCGAGGGTGAAGAGCCAGGTGGAGAAGGCCGAGCGGCCCTCGAACTCGCCGAGGTGCTGCGACACCGCGAGGAGGGTGTCTTGCGCGGCGTCGTCGGCCTCCGCGGGCGTGCGGCACATGCGGGCGGTGAAGCGGCGAATGGAGGGGGACGCGGCGGCGAGCACCGCGTCGAGGGCCGCGCGGTCGCCGAGGGCGGCGCGCGCGCGAAGGTCAGGGTCGATCACGTCGACCGTCACCCTATCACTGCGCCGTGGCGATCTTCTTGCGGATTTCTACCATGTCGAGCCCGCGCACCTTCTCCACGAGCTTCTCCAGCGTCGGCGCCGGGAGCATCCCGGGCTGCGCGAAGACCAGCACGCCGTCGCGAAAGGCCATCAGCGTCGGGATGGACTGGATCTCAAAGCTCGCCGCGAGCTCCTGCTCGGCGTCGGTGTCGACCTTCGCGAAGGTGATGTCGCCGTGGCGCATGGCGGCGGCTTCGAACACCGGCGCGAAGGCGCGGCAGGGGCCGCACCACGCGGCCCAGAAGTCCACGAAGACGATGCCGTCTTTCTCCACCATGCTCTCAAAGTTCTTCGCGGTCATCGTGACGGTGCCTGCCATGTTCGCTCTCCTCGATGGGGTCTGAGCCCGCTCAGGGCGCAGAGGGTTCTGCGGTTGCGTCGGCCGCGACCGCGGCGTCGGGTGTCGGCGGGTCGCCGCCGTCGGACTCGGCGGCGGGCGCGACGGGGTTCTCGATGGGCAGCACCAGCCCGGGGGCCTCGCTGGGCGGCGCGTCGGCGGAGATCACGTCGACCGGCGGTCCCGCGTCGACGGGCGCGGCCTCGTGGGGCTCGGTGCCCGCGAGGAAGTACTCCTCCATCGGCGTCGCGAAGCCCGGCACGCCGCCATCGCCCGGGGGGAGCAGCCCGGTCGCAGGATCCACCCGCACCACGTTGACCCCCTCGGGCCGACGGAACTCCAGCGACGGCGGTCGGCGCGCGCGCACGTACTCGCGCATGAACGCGGTCCATACGGGCAGCGCGGCGCGGGAGCCCTCCTCGCCGTTGCCGAGGGGCGCGCGGTCGTCGAAGCCCACCCACACGCCCGTCACAAGGTCGGGGGTGTAGCCCACGAACCAGGCGTCGATGTTGCGGTTGGTGGTGCCGGTCTTGCCCGCCGCGGGGCGGTTGAGCGAACGCGCGGAGCGCGCCGTGCCGCGGTCGATCACCGAGGTGAGCGCGCTGGTCACCAGCCACGCCTCGGCGGGCGACACCGCCTCGCGCACCGGCGCGCGGGCGGGCAGCGGGACGTCTCTCCCGTTGGGGTCCACCACCCGACGGATGATCATCCAGTCTTGATAGTGCCCGCCCGAGGCCCAGGTGGCGTAGGCGTTGGTGAGCTCCGCGGGGGTCACCGAGCCGGTGCCCAGCGCGAGGCTGAGGTCGGTGGGCAGCGGGGAGGTGATCCCCAGGGCGCGGGCGTGGGTGCCCACGGCCTCGGGCCCGAGGGCTTCGATCACGCGCGCGGCGACCATGTTGCGCGACTGCGCGAGGGCCTCGCGGAGGCGCATCGCGGGCTCGAGCCCGTCGCGGTGCGCGTGGGCCTCGGCGGGGCACCACGCGGTGCGTCCGGTGCCGAAGCACCCGGGGTTGGGGTCGATGGCGCTCGCGAGGGTGAAGCGCCGCGACGCGAGGGCGTAGGAGTACACGAAGGGCTTGAACGCGCTCCCGGGCTGTCGCTGCGCGCGCGTCGCGCGGTTGAACATCCCCGGCAGCGCGTCGTAGCCGCCCACCATCGCGAGCACCTCGCGGGTGCCCGGGTCGATGGCCACCAGCGACGCCTGCGGACCGAGCTCCAGGCGCATGCTCCCGGGTGCTTCGGGGGTGATGAGCTGATCGACGCTCACCCGCACCGTCGCCCCCGCGGGCGCGAACTGCGTGGGCGTGAGCGACTGCGCGTACCGCGCCGCGGTGGACCACGGCACCCGCCCCGTCGACCGCCCCACGCGCACCACCAGCCCGCCCTGCTCGCGGCGCGCGGGATCGGGGTCCTCCGCGCGCTCCACGGTGCCGAGGTAGACGCGCCCGGGGAGCAGGCGATGGTCTCGGGGCGCGCGCTCGGCCCGCGCGACGTTGCCCGATCCG
>JBILLI010000389.1:0-6998 GCA_044376155.1 Polyangiales bacterium | reverse complement strand
AAGGTTTTGGGTAAAGCCAAGCACGAGTGGGGGCGGGGCCGGGGGTGGGGGCTCGCGAAGATGCTACAAAACAATCGTTGTGACGGTATTCGAGCCAATCCACGGAACCCTGATAAGGAGTCGTCACCTGTAGCGTGATTGGGTGGGTGAGCCTGGAACAGAGCTGTTGAACTTCGATGAGCGCAACGCGAGAGTGACACTGCGCCGATGATGACGATCGTGCGCATGTGCTTGAGCGATTTCATTTGTGCTTGCCCGGATGATGAGTGGACAAAGGATCCAACGCGGTGCGACGGTCAAGCATCTCGGAGCTCTTGTCTTCGGTCCGATGAGCCTGCGCCGACGCAGACGAAACGCCCAATGTGCGAAGCGAACTTGCACCCTCTTGACGAGCGTTCGCATGGCCTTCGGATCACGAGCCTACGCGACCACCGCCGCGCTGGCGTGGACGATCACAGGCGCGCCGCCAGATCTACGAGGGCGAGGATGGATCGATCGTGGTGGGGATTCACCACCGCTCGCCGGAGAAGGGGGCCAGAACGCGCGGAGGCGAGAAATCTCAGGGCGGTTGCGGGCGCGTTCGCACTGCTGGGCGGCCATCGACCGGCGCGCTCGCTCTAGAACGCGCCCCCGAACGATAGGTTCACGCCGACGCCCAGACCAAGCTCCCAGGCGACCCCGGTGCGGAACAGAAAGCCCCCTTGCATCGGGTGATAGCGGTACCCCAGCTGCGTCGTTGGCGCTAGGGTGAGGCCGCGCGTCACCCCGTCGCACCCCGAGACGCAAAGGAAACCGTCGTCGCTCAAGACCAGTGCACCGCCGAGCCCGAGCTCGAAGGAGTGCGCGCCGTCGCCCCCGAAGAGCAGATGCACCATCGCCTGCCCGCCGTAGGCCGAGCTACCGCTGCCGCCAAGAATCCCGACCACGCCGGAGACGCCGAAACCCGCGCTGATCGCCAACATGCGGAGCGGGCGGTAGGCATAGTTCACGCTCGCTGCGTTCGTGATGAGGAGGCTCGTCAAGCTCAGGTAGATCGCGTGCCGTGCTCCTGGGACCGCGAGCATTCCCATCGGACGCGGCACATCGACCACCGTCGGCGCGCCGTACACCCGCGGCGGCGGCGCGCCGTACGTCGTCGTCGGCGACGGCGGCGCGTCCCATGGCGCCTGTGCAAATGCGGTGGTTGTCGAGACCACCACCGCTACTCCCAGTGCTGCCAGAACGGCTGCCCTCATTGTTGGTGACGGTCACAGCCTCGCCGACGCGAGTCAATTCCGTGCGCCGTGCCGGGGCCTGGTGCCCATCCCTGTCACGGACCGTGACCGACGGGGCAGGGCTTGCCCTGCCTGAATCGGTGGAATCCATGCAGATCCGGAGGATACGAACTCCACCACCTCGCGCCGATCAAGCACCCTCCCCTCTCGCCCACGTCCCCCGCGGAGGAGATCCCCGCGTCCCGCCACGACGTCGCTGCCCCGACACGCGCGGCCGCGTTCATTGCGGTCCTCCACGACGTCGCGCGCTGAAATTCTCCCGGTCACGGCCCGTGCGTCCCGCCCTGCCGTCACGCCACGCGGCCCACGCGGTTGCGACACGCGCGGCCCGTGCGCTCGCCAAAGCCTCTGCGTCCCAAGCGGTTACGACACGCGCGGCCTCTTGCATCGATCGCGCGCAGCCCCGTCGCACGCCGAGATGCAGCGTAAACCCCCGGCGAAGCACGGGTGGTGAGGCGATCACGGCGGGCGCATGTTCGCCGCCGTGGATCCCGCCTCAGCCGACCGCGGCGACCTTCTCAGCGTTCGCCTTCTTGGCTTCGTTCTCGGCCCACGCCCTGGGCGTGAAGTCCTCGGTGAGGACCGAGCTCAAGATGCCGTCGGCGATGGCCTGGAAGACCGCGCGCAGGTAGCGCCAGGGATCGATCCCGAGGTGGCGGCACGTCGAGCCGCGGAGGGGGCGCAAGGAACGCAGCGGCGGCGAGCCCGGGGAATGGGAGGGCCGGCGGCGCGACGACGGCCGGGGGCGCGATCGCCGTCGAAGGCGCGGCTGGCCCCGCGGACCCCAAGGGCGCCTCGCGCTCCGGCGCGTCGACCACCCGCGTCTGCCCCGACGGGGGGCCATGCGCCTCCCACACGAGCGCGAGCAGCGCCAGTAGCGCCCCTGCAATGCCGGAGGTCCCCCGCATCTCCCGCTCCTCCCTCGGGTGAAAGACTCACCCCACGTCGGAGGGAGGTCAACGTCGGTGCGATGCCCGCTGACGTCGGTGGTACGGCCGTGAAGCCCCGTTCCGCACCAATGGGTCGAATCCCGCACGGAAAGAAGGGGCGGCGGATTGACAAGACCGCCACGCTCCCGCAATGGAGCCCGTTCCTCTTCACCGGGATCTCCCTCATGCACTTCGAGCAGGTCGTCATCGCCGGTCTCGCGCACGTCGAGGCGCCGCACCGCATCCCTTCGTCACAGTTCGAGGATCGGCTCGCGCCCGTGTGTGCGCGCCTGGGCATTCGCCCCGACATGCTGACGGGGGTCGCCGGCATCGAGGCCCGGCGCTGGTGGGACCCGGGCACCACCCCGAGCGATGCTGCGACCCTTGCAGCCCGCAAGCTCCTCGACGAGACAGGCGTCGCCCGGGAGCGCATCGGGGTTCTGGTCAACACGTCGGTCTGCCGCGACTTTCTCGAGCCGAGCACGGCGAGCCTCGTGCACTCGAACCTGCGGCTGCCCGCGTCGTGCCGCAACTACGACCTGGGCAACGCGTGCCTCGCCTTCGTGAACGCCATCGAGCTCGTCGGCCTGCAGATCGAGCGCGGCCTCATCGACTACGGCCTCATCGTCGACGGCGAGACGTCACGCGACGTCCAGGAGGCCACCCTCGACCGCATGAGCCGGCCCGAGATGACGGCCGACCAGTTCCGCGCGGAGTTCGCCTCGCTCACGCTCGGCTCGGGCGCGGTCGCGATGCTCCTGACGCGGCGCGACCTCCGCCCCGACTCGCCGTCGGTCGTGCGCGGGGTGATGCGCGCGGCCACGCAGCACGCGCGCCTGTGCTGGGGCCAGCCGACCCACATGGAGACCCAAACGAAGGCGCTGCTCTTCGCCGGGGTCGAGCTGGCGCAAGAGACCTGGGCCGACGCGGAGCGGGTCCTGGGGTGGAAGCCTGAGCTGCTCGACCTGCTCGTGCTCCATCAGGTGAGCGCGGTGCACACGATGACCCTGTGCTCGACCCTCGGCCTCGACCCCATGAAGGCGGTCTTGACCTACCCGGAGTACGGGAACATCGGCCCGGCGGCGGTGCCGTTCACGCTCTCGAAGGCGGTCGAGCTCGGCCGCACGGCGCGCGGTCAACGCGTCGCGCTGATGGGCATCGGCAGCGGCCTGAACTGCGCGATGTTCGAGCTGCGCTGGTGAACCGAGACTCGCCCGCATTCAAGGCGCTGTACCCCTTCGAGTCCCGGTTCTTCGACCGCGACGGTCTGCGCTACCACTACCTGGACGAGGGCCCGCGCGATGCGGCCGTCCCGGTCGTCATGGTGCACGGCAACCCGTCGTGGTCGTTCTACTGGCGCGCGCTCGTGAAGGCCCTGCGCGCCGAGCGCCGATGCCTGGTGCCCGACCACATCGGCTGCGGTTTCAGCGACAAGCCCGACGACGCGGCGTACCGCTACACGCTGGCCTCGCGGGTGGACGACCTCGGTCGATGGCTCGACGCGGTCGACGCCCCGCTCGTCGACGTGGTGGCCCACGACTGGGGCGGCATGATCGCCACCGCCTGGATGACGCAGCACCCCGAGCGTGTGCGCCGCATCGTGCTGCTGAACACCGGCGCGTTCCGCAACCCGAAGGGTCGGCGCATCCCCCCGTCGCTGCGGCTCGCGCGCGACTCGTCGCTCGGCGCGCTCCTGGTCCGCGGGTTCAACGCCTTCAGCGCCGGGGCCACGCGCCTCGCCGTGGAGCGCCCGCTCTCGGCCGAGGTCCGCGCCGCGTACACGCTCCCCTACGACTCCTGGGCGAACCGCATCGCGACCTTGCGCTTCGTGCAGGACATCCCCCTCGACGCGCACGACCCCGCCTGGGACGTGGTCGAGCGCACGGAGGCCGCGCTCTCGACGCTCGCCGAGAAGCCCATCCTGTTGCCCTGGGGTCTGAAGGACTTCGTCTTCGACGCCACGTTCCTCGAGCGGTTCATCGAGGCCTGGCCGCACGCCGAGGTCGAGCGCTACCCCGACTGCGGTCACTACCTCATGGAGGACGCCGGGGCGCCGGTCGTCGAGCGCATCTCGAGGTTCCTGGGGCCGTGAGCGAGAGCGCGATCGTCAACATCGCCGCGGCGCTCCCGCAGATCGCCGCCCGGCAGCCGGACGTGCCCGCGCTCCATGTGCCCGTAGGACGCGAGGCCGACGGTCGCCGCAAGTACGCGACTTGGACCTACCGCCAGCTCGACACCGAGAGCGACCGGATCGCGCGCGGGCTGGACGCCGTGGGCATCGGCCGGGGCGTGCGCGCGGCGCTGCTCGTGAAGCCGAGCCTCGACTTCTTCGCGCTCGTCTTCGGCCTGTTCAAGGCCGGCGCCGTGCCCGTGATGATCGATCCGGGGATCGGACCGCGGCACCTGAAGGCCTGCCTGGACGAGTCGGCGCCCGCGGCGTTCATCGGCATCCCGGCCGCCCACGTCGCCCGGTTGGTGCTCGGCTGGGCGCGACGCACCGCCCGGATTCACGTGACTGTCGGGCGCCGCTGGTTCTGGGGCGGCCTCACGCTGGAGCAGGTCAAGGCCCGGGGCGACGCCGCCGGGACAGGGCCGTGGTTGGCGACGACGACCGGGGACGAGACCGCGGCGATTCTGTTCACGAGCGGCAGTACGGGTGTGCCGAAGGGCGTCGTCTACGCGCACCGGCACTTCGTCGCGCAGGTCGAGCTGATCCGGTCGAGCTACGGCATCGAGCCCGGCGAGGTGGACCTGCCCACCTTCCCGCTTTTCGCGCTCTTCGACCCGGCGCTGGGCATGACGACCGTGGTGCCCGACATGGACTTCACGCGCCCGGCCCGCCTGGACCCGGTGCACTTCCTCGACATTGCGCAACGCTTCGGCGCGACCAGTATGTTCGGCTCGCCGGCGGTGCTCGACACGCTGGGACGCCACGCAGCCTCGGTCGGGGCGCGCAGCGATGCGCCCCTCGTGCCGACTCTGCGGCGTGTCATCTCGGCAGGCGCGCCTGTGCCCGGCCCCGTGATGGCGCGCATGCACACGCTGCTGCCCGCCGACGCGCGCATCCACACACCCTACGGCGCCACGGAGAACCTGCCCGTGGCGACCATCTCGAGCGGCGTGCTCCTGGGCGAGACCTGGGCGCGGTCCCGTGAGGGCGCGGGGGTCTGTGTCGGGACGCCGGTCCCGCCGAACGACGTGCGGGTCATCCGCATCGACGACGGTGTGATCGCGCGCTGGGACGACGCGCTCGAGGTCCCCACGGGCACGGTGGGAGAGATCACGGTGCTCGGCCCCACCACGACCGAGGCCTACTTCCACCGCGAGGCGGCGACACGCCTCGCGAAGATTCAGCACGGGGACGGCGTTCGCCACCGCATGGGGGACCTCGGCTACTTCGACGCGCAGGGGCGCCTGTGGTTCTGCGGGCGCAAGGCCCACCGCGTGCGCACGGCCGCCGGTGAGCTCTACACCGTGCAGGTCGAGGGGGTCTTCGATGCGCACCCGGACGTGCGGCGCACGGCCCTCGTGGGTCTCGGCCCGCGGGAGGACCAGACCCCGGTGCTCTGCGTCGAGCTCGAGGCCGGGTGCAAGACCCCGTTCGAGAAGGTCGTCGAGGGCCTTCGGACCCTGGGGGCGGGCCACGCTCACACGCTCGGCATCACACGCTTTCTGCGCCACGAGGGCTTCCCCGTGGACATCCGCCACAACGCCAAGATCGGCTACGAGAAGCTGACGGAGTGGGCCGTGAGCCAGGGCGCGGGACCGAAGTGACTCAGCACGCGCTCGTGACCGGCGGCGGTGGGTTCCTGGGCGGCGCGATCGTGCGCAAGCTGCTGGACCGTGGGGTGCGCGTGACCAGCTTCGCGCGCGGCGCCTACCCCGCGCTCGAAGCGGTGGGCGTGCGGGTCGTGCGCGGCGACCTGGCCGACGCGGACGCGGTGTTGCGCGCGGCCGAGGGCTGCGACGCGGTCTTCCACGTGGCCGCGCTCCCGGGGGTCTGGGGCCCCTACGACCGCTTCTTCTCGGCCAATGTGCTGGGGACCCGCAACGTGCTCGCGGCGTGTCGCACCCTGGGCATCCCGCGCCTCGTCTACACCAGCACGCCCAGCGTGGTGCACGGCGGCGGCGACCTCGAGGGCGTGGACCACACGGCGCCTTATCCCGAGCAGTTCCACGCGGCGTATCCCGAGACGAAGGCCCTCGCCGAGCGTGAGGTGCTCGCGGCCGACGGGCCTGCGCTCTCGACGGTCGCCCTGCGGCCTCACCTCGTCTGGGGCCCCGGGGACAACCACCTCATGCCGCGGGTGGTGGCCCGGGCGCGCGCGGGCAGGCTGCGGCTCGTGGGCGGAGGGCTTGCGAAGGTCGATACGGTCTACGTGGACAACGCGGCCGACGCCCATCTGTGCGCGCTCGACCGCCTGTCGCCCGGGGCCGCGTGCGCCGGGCGCGCCTACTTCGTGACGAACGAATCACCCCGCCCCCAGAAAGAGATCATCGACCGGATGCTGGCCGCCAACGGGCTCCCCCCCTGCGACCGCAACATCTCGCCGGGGCTGGCGTGGTTCGCAGGGGCGGTCCTTGAGGGCGTGCACACGGTCTTTCGCCGCGAGGGTGAGCCGCTGATGACGCGCTTCGTGGCGCGCCAGCTCGCGACGGCCCACTGGTACGACACCCGCGCCACCCGCGAGCACCTGGGCTACGTCCCGGCCATCTCGCTCGACGAGGGCTTCGAGCGCCTCGGCGCCTGGGTGCGGCGGGGCGGGCCGACTTGACGACCGGCCCCGATCTGGGG
>JBILLI010000388.1:0-7028 GCA_044376155.1 Polyangiales bacterium | reverse complement strand
GCTGGAATCTGCGACGAAGGCCCTCGACGCGGGGGACCTCGCGGGCGCGCTGGCCCACCTCGGTCGCGCGATCTCCCTGGCGCGCAAGGAGTTGGAGCACGACGGGCTGCGAGAGGCGCAGTCTGAGGCCGACACGCTGCGCTTCGCCGGGGCCGAGGGGCTCACGACCGACGCGGTGCGGGCGCTGCGCGATCGCGTGCGCGCGGCGCTGCAGGAGCGTGGCGAATGAATCGCGCGCGGGTGTGGCTGCTGGCGGCGGTGTTGTGGTCAGGCGCGGCGCAGGCGGTGTCACCCGCGGAGCTGCTGTCGCGCGCGACGCGGGCCGAGGCGTCGGGGGACCTCCCCGCGGCCATCGCGGCGATGGAGGAGCTCAGCGCCGCGGGCGTCGACGGCAGCGCGGCGCTCTACGACCTCGGGACGCTCTACACGCGCGCGGAGCGCTACGGCGAGGCGGTGTGGTGCTTCGAGCGGGTGCTGCGCCGGGAGCCCTGGTCGCTGCGCGCGCAGAAGAACCTCCGGGCCACGCGCATTCGCCTCGCGCGGCGCGACGCGGGGCGCACGGGCACGGCGGTGGTGGAGACGCAGCCGCCGACGCGCACGGTGATCGGCGAGCTGTTGCCCCTGGACCTCGCGGTGCCCCTCGCGGTGCTCGCGCAGCTCGCGGCGCTGGCGCTGTGGTTCGCGCGACGTCGGGCGAAGGGCGAGCTCGCGCGCGTGGGCCTCGCGGCGGCGACGGCGCTGACGCTGACCGTGGCGCTCGGGGTGATCGCGGTGATCGCGGCGCGGCGGAGCATCCCCCCGGGCGCGGTGGTGCTGCGCGACGGGCTGCGGATGAAGCGCGCGCCGCGGGTCGACGCGATCCCCGAGGGCGCGCTGCGCGAGGGCGAGCGGGTCGACGTGCTCACGCGCGACGGGGAGTTCGTTCGCGTGCGTACGATCGCAGGGCGCGCGGGCTGGCTCGCGGGCAGGGACCTCGGCGCGCTCACGGAGTGAGGGCGGGAGGCGGGAGGGGGGCGGCGCGATCACCCCTGAAGCGCCATGCGCTATCGGATGCACCACGCGAGGAGAGCCGCGGTCGCTGAAATGCATGCCCACCCCGCTGCACTCGCCCCTCGCCGTGCCGTCTCGAGTTGCTCCGCGGCGCTCAACAGGGCAGCGGTCATGACGCGCTCTGGTAGCTGCCCATCGGTTCGGTACGACGTGGCGCCCACCGGAGGACCCATGACCACCAGGGCCTCTGCCCCCTCGACGCCAGAGATGGCCACGACCGTGCCGTCGTCGAGGCGCCATCGACCGTCGCTCGTGCGACGCGCAACCTGCCAGGCGGTGCGGTCGCGGCGTCGAGCCAGAAGCCGGACGCTCCCGCAGACCAGCGCGCACCAGGTGAGGACGATCGCCGTCGCCCAGGGCCATCGCCTCGGGCGAGCGGTGACCGCAACGACACAACTGTGAATTTCTCCCCCGTCCGATCCGGTCGTGCAGCGAACGAGATCGGCCCTGGCAGATTGAACATGTGCGTGTTGGATGGCAGACCTTTCTCTGCGAAGAGCACCGCAGGCGCCGAATGACCCATCGCAGATTCGATCCTCGGGGGCATCGGGGAAGTGGCGTTGGACCGACTCGTCCAGGGTGACCTGAACGCCCGCGTCGCCACCGCCGAAGTAGGCCCAGTGCCAGGTCAGCGCGACCGCGCCTACGCGCCGTGCGCACACCGGCGAACGTGCGAGTTCCAACTGCCATTCACCGCACGCCCGCGCGTCGTCAGGCGGATCGGCCACCAGCTGCCACTGCGCGTTCGCCGCGAGGCGCTCCGCGACGGCGGCGGGGAGCACGTCGACCGCCCGGGCATCGAGGGTCGCGCGGACAGCACCGTAAGGAGCCTACGCAGAATAAACGTGCCGTTTGCGCCGCCGATCCGCGTCGCACTGCGGCGTCGTGATCGCTCGGAATCCATCGAGGATGCCTTCGCGATCACTCCTTGCAGCGCTCGCGTTTCGACGCCGCAATTCGGCACGTTTATACTGCGTAGGCTCCTAACCTGTGATCAGCAGGGCAACCATCACAAGGGGCGAGCGCGGTCTCTTCGGCACGACGGCAGGTCGAAGATACCCCGAGGGGAGTCCGCGGCGCGGGCGTTGTGGAACGCCATCACCCATGACGCGGAGTTCGCGCCGCCGCAGCGGCCTGCCGCCTTGCTTCGACCATGCTCCGCAGCGCGGCGACGCGCCGCTTTACTTGCGGAAGTCGGACCGTGAGGAATCGGTCGCCCAGGCGGGGATCGGCCAGGACCGCCTCCAAGGGGTCGATGCCGGTCTGGGCATGCACCACCCGCCCATGCCGGTCGCGGATGCAGAGGTGAAAGAGGCGCTCGTTGAGGTCGAGCACGGCGCGCACGGGATCAAACTCGTCGGACCCCGGCGTGTCGAGGATGTCCCTCATGGCTTCGCGGGCGCAGACCACGGCGGCTCGGAGCTGGCGGCGGCCGTGCGCCGTGTCGTAGGCGTCCGCGAGCCCCACCACGTTGTGAACGCGGCTCTCCAGGCAATGCACCGGGTGCATCACCCGGAAGCGATGGCCGGTCGGGCGTCCCTGCTCGTCCAGCACATCGAGCGGCACGCTCGCCCTGGTGATCGCCTTCGACTCCATCCCAAAGGGCGCGTTCAGGAAGTCGAGCTGACGGAGGTGCCCGGCGTCGTCGGTGAACTGCACGAGGCCCAGTTGCGGCGTCGCATCGTCGAGGGTCGCGAACCTCGCGCTTCCAGAAGGGAGGCGCGCGGCGAAGATCTGCACGGTGGCGCGGGTGGCGCAGAAGTCGACGTCCTTGCTCACGAAGGGCGCGTCGGGGATCAGTTCATCCGCGCGTCCCTGGGAGAGGTACAGCTCCGACCAGACGTTCACGGCCTGTCCGCCCACCAGAACCGCCCGCTCCGCGGCGTCGCCGATGCGTGCGAGCAGCGCCAGCACGTCGCGCACCGTGAGGGGCGGTGCCGCCATCAGCGCCGAGCGTGCGCTGCAGCGAAATCCGGCCGAACCTGCAACAGCGCGAAGCCGCCGTTCTCCCGACGGAGCGCCTCGCGGCTCTTGGCACCGGATGAGACGGCGGCCTCGTCTGCGTCGCGCGACGCTTGCTTCTCCACAGCGCGGCGCTGGGGATCGAAGTGACCGTCTTCGCTCATGGGGTCCACTGTACGGGCGTGGCCGCGGAGGAGCAATCCGGCGAAGGCGACTGCGTCGTGCGCAGGCAGCGGCCGCGAGGAGCGCGTGAGAGCGGTGTGGTGGCGGGCCGCGGGGGTTGCGGCCGACCGGGGCGCGGGGGAGCGACGTGGTGGAGGAACGCGCGGGCCGCGGCAGCGAGGAGCGCGTGAGCGTGGCGTGGTGGAAGGACGCGCGGGTTGCGGCAGAGAGGGGCGCGCGGGGTGAGGTGCGGTGGAAGGACGCGAGGGCAGCGGCCGCGAGGAGCGCGGAGGAGCGACGTGGTGGCGGGCCGCGCGGGTTGCGGCCGACAGGGGCGCGTCGGGGCGACGTGGGAGAAGAACGCGCGGGCCGCGGCCGACTGGGACGCGGGGGAGCGACGTGGTGGAAGAACGCGAGGGCTGCGGCCGACCGGGGCGCGTCGGAGCGACGTGGTGGAAGAACGCGAGGGCTGCGGCCGACCGGGGCGCGCGGAGAGCGCTGCGCGAGGGCGAGCGGGTCGACGTGCGCACGCGCGACGGGGAGTTCGTTCGCGTGCGTACGATCGCGGGGCGCGCGGGCTGGCTCGCGGGCAGGGACCTCGGCGCGGGCAGGGACCTCGGCGCGGGCGGGGACCTCAGCGCGGGCGGGGAGCGCGCGTCGCCGTCGTTCCTCCGGGCGCTGCGTGCTTGGGCTCAGCGGCGGATCTCGGGGCAGAGCGGGTACCCCTCGACGCGGGCGCAGTACACGTCGAGAAGGTCTGTCGTCCAACCGAGCCGTGGGAGCATGCAGGAGACGTAGCGTTCGCGGCACACGTCATGGCACCCGATCGGAGCAGGGAGCGGGAAACGAACACAGCCCTCACGACACCTCCAATAGACCCGTCCGCACGCGCGCAGTGCCTGGTTGTTGCGACGGGTGGGGTGCGGTCTGCGACGTTGCGCCTTGAGCTCGCCCGTGAACGCCAAGAGCGCAGCGGACAGCCAGAGAGCGCGTCGTCGATCGAGGGCCGTTACGGGCGCCACAGCGCGCTGAGCTCCAGCTCGATCGCGCCGAAGGGTTCGGCCCTCACCACCGCCTCGTCGCGGTACGTCGCCGCCACCACCCACCACCCGCGCTCCCACCGGAACACCTCCAGCGTTCGCAGCTCGGGGTCGACGAGCCAGGCGTGGGCGATCTCTTCGCGGGCGTAGATCGGCATCTTCTCGGCGCGGTCGATGGCCTCGGTGGAGGGCGAGAGCACCTCGCACACCCAGTCGGGCGCGACCGTGATGCCGACCGGCGCGGCGGCGTCGAACACCGCCTCGGGCAACCGTCCGCGACGCCACCCCGCGAGGTCAGGCACGACCACATCGGGTCGGGGGCCGAGATGCAGTTCGGGCTCGTCGAGAAAGACCCAACCGCCAGGGCCTCCCTTGCCTCGACGAAACGGCGGGCCCAGCTCCTCGCCGAGCGCAGACGCCGCGTTGGCGTGCGCGGGTCGTGGCCGGGGCATGAGGTGGAGCTCACCCGCCAGAATCTCCGCGACGGTGTTGGAGGGTGCCTCGCGGTAGCCGCGAATCACCTCAGGGCGGAGGGTGGTGTGCGACATCCACGACGGAGCCACCATGGGCGCACGCTAGCGCCACACCGCGACCCGCTCAAGCGGCGCCCGCGTGGGGCTCAAGGGCAGAGCGGCACGCGGAGACGTCGACGCGCGGAGGAACACAACGCCTGCATCGCGGCCGCGTGGATCGCGCGGAGCGGAGCGGCGGCGGACCGCGAGAGGAGTTGGGTGCCACCCAACTCCGGCGGGGCGTTCCGTCGGGGCGTCGACCTGGTGCTGCGCCTCTCGCCGGAGGACCTCGACGCGCTCGCCGACGACGCCATCGAGCCCGTGTCCACCGAGGAGATCGCGCGCTGGCGCGCTGTGCACGGTGTGGGGCGATGCCGCCGTCTGCACCGGGCGAGCGCCACCGCCACCGCGAACGCGCCTGCCACCCCGCCCGCGACCTCGCCGCGCACGCCGCGCGGCCCTCTTCGTCACTCACCCCTGGTCGTCGAGCGACCACCACCGCATGGCGAGCGCGTCGAGGGAGGTGACGCCAGGCGACGGCAGCCGCTCAAGGTACCAGCGCAGGTTGCTGTACCGATGCAGCAGCGCGTACGCCATCAAGCGCCGCGAGAGCCCATCGTCGAGGGCAGCCTCGGGGTATCCGTAGACGCGCAGCGCGCGGCGCAGAAAGCGCCCGTCGCCGCACGACACGAAGAGCCCGAAGGAGGCGAGGTCGTACTCCGGGGCTCCCACCATCGCGGGCTCGAAGTCGAAGAGGCCGGTGACGCGCCACCGCCCCTGAACGGACGAGACCAGCAGGTGCTCACGCATCATCTCGGTGTGCAGGAGCGCGCGAGGGCCGTCGTCGCGTGGCATCCAGGCATCGAGAAAGCCCGGGATCTGCGCGAGCCAGCGCTCGTCGAGCCCGCGCGCCCGCTGCCGCTCGACCGCGCTCGCGCGCTGCGCGGCGACGAAGGCGCTCCAGTCGGCGGTGAGCGCGCCGAGCGGCGCCACGTCGAGCGCGTGCAGCGCGGCGAGGCCCGCGCCGAGCTCGTCGGAGAGACGGTCACGGTCCGCGCCGGTGAGCGCGGGCCACACCTCGGAGAGCAGGCGCCCCGGCAGTCGTCCCATCAGGACATAGCTCCAATCGCCGAGTGACTCCGCGGCGACGAGGTCGGGCGTCGGCAGCGGGAGCCGACCGGCCACCGCGGCGAGCGCGAGGGCCTCGGTGCGGGCGTACGCGGCCTCGCCGGGCGGAAACACCTTGAGCGCATACCGCTCCCCGAGGGCGTACACCGGCACGGATCCGCCGGGCAGGCGCGTGACCTCGGCGGCGACGAGCCCGTGGCGCGCGGAGATGACCTCGACGCCCGGACGGAGGGCGTCGTCGTCGCGGCGCAGCGAGTCCCAGGGAGTCGCCTCGGTGATGGCGGGAAACATTGGGCGCGGACGGTACATCACCCGCGCGGGAGAGCGTTGAGGGCTCCAGCCAAGGGGCGCGGGGAGCGCGCGGCACGTCACCCCTCACGTGGACCCGTGCGCACGCGCAGGGCCCGGGAGCGCGCTTCCACGAGGGTGCGCTCCCCACCTCCCCCACTCGCTCAGAAGCTGAGCTCACGCACACGATGCGTGCGGCGGGTCGCCCGATGCGCTCCGTCGGCGCGTCGCCAGACCCCGGTGGCGCTGGTGCGCGTCAGCGGCCGCCGAACGCGATACCCTAGCGGCCATGACGGAACCGCCGACGATCCATCCAGACGGGCACGGGTATCCCTCCGTCGCCGACACGATCAAGCCCGGTGGGTCGCAGGGCACGCCGCGCGCGATCATGGAGTGTGGAGAGACCGAGTTCACGGACCTTCCGCTCGGGGTGGTGGCGGGCACGCTCCCGCCGGACCTGCAGGGGCACATCTTCGTCGCCGGCCCGCGGGTGCACGTGGGCCTCCCCACGCTCTCGTCCAACGGGATCATCTACCGCGTTGACCTGAACGCCGAGGGCGGCGCGGCGATCACGTCCCGCGCGATGCGCACCGCGAGCTACTACGCGCGCCGTGCGGTGAACGAGCTGGGGTACCTCCGGCAGCCCCTCGTGGACCGACGACTCAACGAGTTTCGGCCCGTGGGCATCGGGCAGTTCTCGCTGACCCTCGGGCCGCTGGAGCTGCCGAGCACCGCGCCCGTGCTGCTCCCGTCGAGCGGGCGGCTGATCATCGCGTCGGACGCGGGCCGGCCCTGGCAGATCTGCCCGCGCACGCTGCGCACGATCACCCCCCTCGGCGCGGCCGAGGAGTGGAAGGGCGCGCTGGACGTCCCGTGGATGTTCCCG
>JBILLI010000387.1:0-7034 GCA_044376155.1 Polyangiales bacterium | reverse complement strand
GCGGAACTCACGGCCACGAAACGCGTCGCCCCCCTCTCTTGCAGCTTCGCTGCGGGAGAGGGGCCGGGGGAGAGGGCGGACGACCCCCGCCGGTGGCCGCACGGGATCACGCATCCCTGGGGCGGGGCCGAGGGGGACACGCGAAGACACTGCGCAGCAAGCGTCGTGACAGTATTCGGACCGGTTCCCGGATCCCTGCTGAGCTCGTCGCGGGCCTGCGCGGCACCATCGAGTACGGGAGCGCCGCGGAGCCCGCCCCCGCGCCCGCGCCGACGCCCTGACCACACCCCACTCGTCGCCCTCGCCGCGTCGCGCGAACGTGCGCGCCCCGAGAGAGCGTGCGCACGCCCTCCGCGGTGCTCACCCTCGCGAGCAAACAGCCCGCGCCCCTGCGCATGTTCCGGTCGGCGGCGTCCCTGCCGATCGTTCACCGGTCGCCCGGTGCGCGGTGTTCAGCGACGGCGGTGCCGCGGGGTGCGCCTCGGCGCAAAGGCGCTCGGCTCCCCGGCGAGGATCGCGCGCACCGACTGCTGGCGCTTCGCTTCGGCGGCCTGCTGGCGGGCGCGCGCTGCGATCTCCGACGGCATCCTGGCGACGTCGGCGCCGTAGCTGCGCAGCAGCGCCGCGATCTCGGGGCTCGCGGCCGCGTCTTCGAGGGCGTGCGTCGGTAGGCGCGCCGACTCCCCCGCCTCGGACGGCTGGTTCGGGTCGGCGCCCCGCTCCAGGAGCAGGCGCACGATGTCGAGGGAGGGCATCGCCGCGCGGAGGCAGGTGTCCTTCTGGTGCCAGCTCTCGTCGTCTCTGAAGCATGCGTTGGGGTCGGCGCCCTGGGCGAGCAGGAGGTCGACGAGCGCGAGGTGCTTCTTGGCACACGCGAGGAAGAGCACGGGCGTCTCCACGCGATACGCGTAGTCGCTCTCCTCGCGCGTGTAGCGCGCGTCGGCGCCGGCCTCGAGCGCCGCCCTCGCTGACTCCGCGTCGCCCTGCTCAACGGCCGCGAACAAGCGCGCGTTGAGGTCTTCTCGAGTGCCCATCGGCGCCGAGCATACCAACGCGACGACGCCTCGAGAGCGCTCGAAGCAGTCAACCTGCCCGCGCCGCGTCACCTGGCACGCTACGATCCCCTCGGCGCCCGCGCGGCGCAGAGGAGACTGCATGAGCGGCGCCCCCATCCTGGTCACCTGTTACCGCAACGGCATCGACTCGTACGGCACATGGGTGACCGACGCGACGGCCATGACCCGCGTGCGCGCGCTGGCCGCGGAGGGCGGGAAGCGGCTCGTCGGCGACGTGATCTGGAACGCGCTGGAGCCCTGGACGAAGGCCATCACCGCGTCGTGGCCCGCGGTCGACACGTTCAACGTCGCGCTGGCGCTCGACACCGACGCGCCGCGGCCCGAGAACGAACCGCCGAAGGCCGCGCGTCGGGCGAAGCGCCGGCGGTGAGGGGCGCCCCGGGGGATCCGTCCACGGGTTGCGGTCGCGGCCGACCGAGCGCCGACACACCGCGTCGCCCTCACCGCGTCGCGCGAACGTGCGCGCTCCGCGAGAACGTGCGCGGGCCCCCCTCGGCCGCTGCCTTCGCGTTCTTCTTCCGCGCCTCTCTGCGCGTCCTGGTCGGCCGCTGCCCTCGCGCTCTTCCAACGCGCCCCACGCCGCGCTCCGGTCGGCCGTCGCCCACGCGTTCCTCCACTGCGCCGCTCGCCACATTCCGGTCGGTCGCGTTCCGTGAGCTCCTTCACCGCGTCGCGCTCCGCGCTGAGTTCGCCGCCGGTGTGTGACGGGCTCACCGTGCTTCATCTGGGCCTGCGACGCGACTGCGCGCGATCCCTGCAAGAGGGCCGGATGTGTCGCAACCGATTGGGACACAGGGTCTTTGGCGACCGCACGGGCCGCGCGTGTCGCAACCGCTTGAGACGCATGGTGCGACGGCAAGGCGGGCCGCACGGGCCGTGGCCGCGAGAATTTCAGCGCGCGACGTCGTGAAAGAACGCGAGGAACGCGGCCGTGCGTGTCGGGGGCAGCGACGTCGTGGCGGGACGCGGGGCTCTCATCCGCGGGGGACGCGTGCGGGAGGGCAGGGGGTGCTCGAACGTCGCACCGCGTTGGAGTTCTTGTCCTCACGCGATGCCGGACCTCGCCGAGACCGACGCCCGTTCCGCCCCTTGAAGACGCCGAGATCGGCGCGCTCGTCGCCTTCGCGCGAGTTCATCCCGTCGTGCGCAGCCCGCTCGCGATCGCGTTGACGCTGAGCAGCAGCGACTGCAGGACCTCCTCCGCGGCCTGCGAATCACCGCCCGCCTTCGCGGCTCGCCACCTCGCCAGGAGTGACACCTGGTGCTCATGCAGCGACCGCAACGGAGCGTTCCGGAGCGCGAGCGTGCGCGTCATCCTCGGCCGACGCGAAAGGCCCGGCGCGCCGTAGAGCCGCTCCAGCATCGCCTTGGTGCGCTCGTGTTCACCCTGAATCCGCGTGAGGAACGCCTCCCGTACCTTCGCGTCGGGCACGAGGGAGGCGTAGAGCGACATCACCTCCGGATCCGACGACGCGCAGCTCACCTCCACGTTCAGCAGCACGTAGCGCAGGAAGGGATACGACCGCGCGGCCGCCTCGATGTGACCGAACTGATCGGGCTCCTCTCGCGCGAGCCGCTCGAGCGCCGCCCCGACGCCATACCAGCCGGGGACGTAGTGCCGCGACTGGATCCAGCTGAAGACCCACGGAATGGCCCGGAGGTCTTCGAGCGATCGACGGCCCGTGCGCCGCGCCGGACGCGAGCCGATGCGACTCGATTCGAGGACATCGATGGGCGTGGCGGCGGACCAGTAGTCGAGGAAGCCCGGCGCATCGAGCAGCGCGCGATACGCCTCACGGCTATGGCGCGCGAGCTGGTCGATGGCGACGTGCAGGTCGGTCCGCCTCTCGGGGGCGACGAGGTGGCGAGCCGTCGTCGACGCCACGCCGGCCACCAGCAGCTCCAGGTGGTGGGCCGCCATCGACGGGGTCGCGTACTTCTGCGCGATCGTCTCGCCCTGCTCTGTCAGCCGAAAGCCCCCATGGACGGACCCGTGGGGGAGCGCCGCGAGGAAGCGGTGCGTCGGCCCCGCGCCGCGGCTGACCGTGCCGCCGCGGCCGTGAAAGAAGCGCACCGCGACGCCCTCCGACCGCGCGGCCGCCGCGATGGCCGCCTGCGCGCGGTGCAGCGTCCATTGGCTCGCGAGGATCCCCGCGTCCTTGTTGCTGTCGCTGTACCCGACCATCACCTGCAGGGTCGGACGTCCCGATCGCGCGAGGCTCCTTCGGGTCATCGGGTGGCGCAGGAACGCCGTGACCAGGCCAGGGGCCCGCTGCAGATCGTCGACCGTCTCGAACAAGGGCACCACCGGCAGCAGGCTCACCAGCGCGCCGTCGACCTGTCGCACGACGCCCGCCTCACGCGAGAGCAGATACACCGCCAGCAGATCCGAGAGCTGGCGGGTCATGCTGACCACGAGCGAGCCGAGACCCCCCGCGCCGTGGGTGTCGAGGTGCGCGGCCAGCACCCGCAGCGCGTCCACCACCGCGCGCGCCTCCGCACCGAGGGGCGTCGAGACGTGCGCGAGCGGCCGCGGCGAGGCGAGCTCCCCGCAAAGGAACTCCAGCCGCTTCTCCTCGGACCAGGTCCCGAAGGCCGTGTCCGCCGCCCCCGAAGCCGCGAGCAGTTGCTCGATGGCCTTGTCGTGAAACGCGCTGTTCTGCCGCACGTCAACCGCGGCGAGGTGAAACCCGAACGCCTCCACGAGGCGCCGCACGGGCGCCACGTCAGCCCGGCCCAGCCGCCGCGCGCCCACCGCGTCGAGCGAAGATTCGAGGAGCGACAGATCGGCAAGGAGTTCCGTCGGGCGCTTGTACTGAGCCGCGGCAGGCGCGGCGCCCCCCGGCAGGGAGGAGCGCATGAGGCGAACCAGCTGCCGCCATGGTTCCTCGCCGTCCCAACGCCTCACCTCCGCCGCGGCGGGGCCGACCGCGGCGGCGAGCGCCGACACCCGATCCGCGAGCGCCTGCGGCGGCTCGGAGTTCACCCGGCGGGAGAGCCGCACCTTCGCCGCGAGCGCCGAGAGCTCGCGAGAGATCAAGCCGACCGCGTCGGCGCGAAGCTTCGCCAGCGTGTAGGCGGTGACCTCGGCCGTGACGAGCGGATGTCCGTCGCGATCCCCGCCCACCCAGTCACCGAAGGTCACGCGGGCCGGCGACGGCGTCTCCTCCGACGGAAACGCCTCGCGCCACCCGGCCTCGAAGCGCGCGTCGAGCTGTCGCAGCGCGTCTGGGAACACCTCGCGCAGGTAGTACCGCACCCAGCGGAGCTCCATCGTGACGTCGGGCTTCTCGATGAAGATCTCCCCGGTGCGCCAGAGACGCTCCAGCGCGGCCTTCATCTCCTCGCGCAGCGAGCGGAGCGCGGTCGAAGAGCAGGACGCACGCCGCGCGACGAGCGACTGGAGGTGCCGGTGCTGCTCGAGCACGGTCGCGCGCTTCGCCTCCGTCGGATGCGCGGTCAGCACCGGCTCCACCTCGACCTGCGCCAGGGCTTCCGCGATCATGGCCGCCCCGACACCCGAGTCCCGAAGGGACTTCAGTTCGGCCAGGAACGTCCCCGGCTCGGGGCGCCCCTCGCGCTCGTGCTCCTCCCGGGCCGCCTCCGCCGCCACCTCCTCGACGAGGTTCAGCAGTTGGAACGCGATCGACGAGAGCTGCAGCTCGCGGCCGTCAAAGCCGCCCCCCGCGTCGCGCGCAGACTGTGGCGTCCACGGGACCCGTCCTGCCAGCGAGGTCTCCCCCAGCTCCAGGAGCACCTCCCGCAGGCATCCGGCCACGAACTGCAGGTCGGTCTCGAGGCGGTCCAACGTCGCGTCGGGGGTCATGGTCATCACCGGCCTTCGTGGGACCTCCGCCGCCGCACCGCAAGACCGAGGCGGCCCCGGGACCGGGCGAATCACGGCGGTGACCGGCGCGGAGGAAGGATGGGACCTCCTGCTCATGCGCGGTTCGGGGTCGCCCCGGAGGGAACATGCGCCGGGCGCCCAACAGGGATCACGGCGGGATCGGGAGGCCGCGCGATCCGCCCACGCAGGTCTCGCTGGCGACGATTGCATCGCCCCATTCAGGCGGCAGGATCCGGACGGGTAGCGCTGCGGGGCGGTGCCGTCGGCGACGCCCGCGGGGCAGCGCGGAACGCACACGCAGGTGCCGTTGCGCAGGCCGCAGACCTTCCCCGAGGCGCAGCGCCGTCCGCGTCCGCAGGAGGGACCGCCGGGGCAGCGGTTGGCCACCTCGACGCCGCAGGTGACGCCGTTGAGGTCGACGGTGCACGCGGTGTCGCACGGGCAGCGCCCGCTGATGCGCGCGAGCCCTGCGGCGCCGATGTTTCCGCACCCGCCGCAGCTGCCGTTCTCGACCTGCGAATCGACGCAGCGCGCGTTGCAGAGCGCGAGCCTCGCGGGGCAGCGGCAGCGCGAGTCGACACAGTCCGTGCCCGGCGGGCAACCGAAGGTGCATCGGCCGCCGTTGTCGTTGTCGCGCGTCGTGTCGACGCAGCGGAGTCCGCAGGCCGTGAGCCCCACGGGGCACACGAGGGAGGCGTCGTTCATCGATCCGGTGCCAGTGTGGCGGTGGTCGCCTCGGGGTGTGCGCGGAGGCGCTGCGAACGTGCGCCGCCGCGCCTCTCACGCCGCGCGCTCCTCGCGGCCGCCGCCCGCGCGTTGTTCCACCACGTCGCTCTCACGCGCCCCTCCCCGCCCCAACCCGCACGCTTCTCCACCACGCCGCTCTCCGCCGCGTCCCGGTCGGCCGCAACCCGCGCGCTCTTCCAACGCGCCGCTCTCGACGTTCCGGTCGGTCGCGTTCCGTGCGCTGCTTCACCACGTTGCTCTACGCGCCGCGGTCGCCCCGGTGTGTGGCGGCTCATCGTGCGTCATCTCGCCTGCGACGGTGCTACGCGCGATCCATGCGGAGGGCTCGCGCGTGTCGCAACCGCTTGGGACGCAGAGGCTTTGGCGACCGCACGTGCCGCGCGTGTCGCAACCGCGTGAGCCGCGTGGCGTGACGGCAGTGCGGACCGCACGGGCCGCGGTCGGGAGGATTTCAGCAAGCGCGACGTCGTGGAGGACCGCAATGGACGCGGCCGCGCGGGTGGTGGGCAGCGACGTCGTGGCGGGACGCGGGGATCTCCTCCGCGGGGGACGCGTGCGGGAGGGGAGGGGGCTTGATCGGCGCGAGGCGTTGGGTGTCTTCTCCCCGCATACGCAATGCAGGACACTCGTACGCCCAGCGCGCGGTCGAGCGCCGCGCTTGCACTCTCGCTCACCGTCGCCGTGCTTGATTGTGTGTACTTGTCTTGGAGATACCTCGCGCTGCACGGATCGCCGTCGCCGTGGGTCGAGGCGCACACGGGGCTCTGCTCGTGGACGGCGGGCATCGACTGCGATCGCGTGCTGATCACGCCGGAGGCGCGGGCTTTCTTTGTGCCCAACGCGACGCTCGGGTTGGGCTTCTTCCTCGGCGCGGCGTACTGGTGGTTCGTCGGAAACAAGCGCTTCCCCGAGCATCGGGTGCACCTCGCGCGGACGCTCGCGTTCTGGCTCGGCGTGGCGACGCTGTTGACCGCGCGCTTCTGGTGGCTGCTCGTTCACCTCGACGCGCTGTGCCCGTTTTGCCCGTGGAACCACGTCTTCACGTACATCGCCTTCGCCGCCGCGCTTCGCGTGTGGCGCGATGAGAAGCACGCGCACGCCGGTCCGCACGCGCCCTGGCAGCGCCTCGTCCCGCACGTGCTCGCGTCGATCGCGCCGCTCTTCGCGCTCAACGCGCTCTGGTGGCTGCTGGTTCGGCAGGGCGTTGTCTCGGCGGGGCCGACGATCGTGACCCTCGGCGTGCACTGACCGCATTTTGTCGGTGATTCCGACGATGATTCCTTCGACAGTGGAGCGCCCCAGACGCACGGCGAGCCGAGTCGATGACTTCGGTTGCGTGTGTGACCAGCGACTCGCCGTCCGCT
>JBILLI010000385.1:0-7067 GCA_044376155.1 Polyangiales bacterium | reverse complement strand
TCGGCGCGATCTGCGGACTCACCGCGGCCTGCACCACGGGCGCGGGCGTCGGAGCAGGTGCCGGGCGACGGAGAAAGAGCACGCCGAGGGCCGCGGCGATGCCGACCACGGCGATGCCTGCCGCGCCGAGCAGCACGGGGGAGGTGCGCCGTCGCGGAGGCGCCGCCGTAGGGGCCGTGGGGCTGGCCGCGGGGGCGGGGGGAAAGGCGTCGTGGCCGAAGGCGTTCTGCGGCGGCGCCGCGGCGTGCGCGGGGAAGCCGGGGGTCACCCCGGCCATCGCGATCATCGTCGGCTCGATGGGACGGTCACCGGGCCCGCCCTGGTTCGCTGGGAACGCAGGCGGCGGCGCCGCGGGACCGAGCGGACCCAACGGACCGAGCGGACCCATGGGCCCCGGGTTGGAGGGTGACGCGCCGACGCCCATGATCGTGGCGTGACGGGGCGCGCCCTGAGGCGGCAGGGTGGGCTGTCGCACCGCGGGGGAGGGCATCGGAGGCTCTTCGGGCGCCGCGCCGCGACGGCCGGCGAGGGGCGTGAGCACGGGCCCCGAGTCGGTCATCGACATCGGCGCGCGGACCTGGGTCTTGCCCTCCTCCTCGTCGTCTTCGAACGCGGGCAGCACCACGCCCGCGGGCTGCATCGCTTCGGGCCCCGACACGACCACCCCGCTGGGGGGCGTCTTGCGACCGGGCGGGACGAAGTCCGCGGGGAGCGACACGGGTTCCATGACCACCGTGGACGAGCCGATGTCCATGGGCGGCGCGGTGTTGGTGCTGGAGACGATCTGGCCGCCGTGCGCGTCGACCCCCGCGGCGTAGGAGGCCTGGATCAGCGCCTCGCGCATCTCCATCGCGGACTGGTACCGCTGCGAGGAGTCCTTCACGAGGGCCTTCGCGATGAAGGCCTCGACCGCGGGCGGGAACTCGGTGCCCGCGGCCTGCGAGAGCGACAGCGGCGGCTTCTCGAGCACGGCCTGCAGGAGCTGCACGGTGTCGTCGGCGTCGATGGGCCGCTTCGCCGTGAGCATCAAGAAGATCGAGACGCCCGCGGAGTACAGGTCGATGCGGGGGTCGTTGCCCTTCACCTGCCCGCGGATCTGCTCCGGGGACATGTACGCGAGGGTGCCGAGGGTCTGCCCCGCCCGGGTGAGCTCCTGCGAGCTCGGCTCGGAGAGCTTCGAGATCCCGAAGTCAAGGATCTTCAGCTTGTCGTGCCCCGCGGCGTTGCGCTCGACGAAGAGGTTCGCGGGCTTGAGGTCACGGTGGATCACCCCGGCCTCGTGCGCCGCCGCGAGGCCCTCGCAGAGCTGCCGCGCGAGGTTCATCGCCCGCGCCAGCGGGAGGCGGCCGTTGCGCAGCACCTGCTGCACGGTCTGCCCCTCAAGGTACTCCATCACGAGCACCAGGGTGCCGTTGGCGTCGGTGCCGAGGTCGTAGATCGCCACGACATTGTCGCTGCGGATGCGCCCCGCGGCGCGCGCCTCGCGGCGGAACCGCTCGACGTAGCTCGGGTCGCTGGAGATCTCCGGGTCGAGGATCTTCAGCGCGACGAGCCGCTCGGTCTCCTGGTTCTTCGCGAGGTACACCGCGGCCATGCCGCCGCGGCCGATCACCTTCTGGATCACGTACCGTCCGAGCACCACGGAGTTCGGAGTGAGCGACCGCGCAGGACCCGCGGGCACAGAGACGGCAGACGGCGGCGGCGGCGGAGGCGCGAGCGGCGACGCCTGCGTGGGCGCGCGCAGGACGGTCTGCCGGGGCTTGTAGGGGTTTACGGCCACGGGCCGAGACTCTACCACCCCGCGCCACGCGACGCCTAGCGTCTGGAAGCGCGTGCTGCGAGAGCGCAGTGGGTGCGCGTAGGTGCACCAAGGGGCCGCCCGTTCGCGTGGTTGCAGCGCTCAGGCGGGCGGCGGGGCGCTGATCCGATCCTCTCCGAGGCGGGGCGGCGGGAGGGAGACTCCGCGAAATCGCCGTACGCGTCCGTCGGGGCGGGTGCCCAAGAGCCACACGAGCGCGAGGCTCGCCCAGCGGCGCCCGAGCAGCACCGGGACCACGGTGATCACCGCGATCAGAAGCCAGGGGCCGTCTGCGGCAGCGACGGCGTGGGCGGTGAGCGAGCCCATGCCCTGGAGGCGCAGCGCGGTCTCGACGATGAGCGAGGCAGTGAGCACCATGGGTGCCGCAAGGGCGAGGGGGCACAGCAGCGAGGCCGCGGCGATGCGCGCGGCGTGGCGCAGGGCCCCGCGCACGCTCGGGGACTGACCGCGCAGGGTCCAGGCCTCGGCCTCGACCCGCACGGCGTCGAGGAAGGCCGACGAGCGCGGGCGCATCAGGGCGGCCCCTGGGAGCGCCGCGCAGGCCACGCTCGCGGCGATGAAGCGCAGCGCGCCGTTGCGATCGAAGAGCTCGCCGAGGATGCGCCCCACCGGGGCGTCAGGGTTCAGCACCCGGAGGAGTGCGACCCACCCTGCGAGGAGCGCGACGAGTCCTGGGATCACCGCGCCGAGGAGGTCCAGGATGCGCGCGCGCAGAGGGCGGCGGCGCAGCACGTCTCCGCCGCCGAAGGCGATCGCGATGCCCACCCCGAGGAGCCCGCCCAGCCCCGCGGCGAGGGAGCTCACCGCGATGCGCTCCCGGAGCTCCGCCGCGATGGACCGGCGGGTCACCGCGCACACCCCCAATCGCCCCCGAAGGCTACGCGAGAGCCACTGCCCGTAGCGCGTCTCGACCGCGCGCGCGAGGGAGCGCTGCCACGGACCCAGGGTGGTGTACTCGGCGTGGTGCGCGAACCACCACGCGTGCCAGGCCTCCACCGCGAAGCGCACCTCGGCCGCTTCGGGCAACGACCGCAGCCGCACGGGCACGCCCGTGAGGTCGGCCAGGGCGTTTACCACCCGGGCCTGCGCGGCCGGGTCCCGTGAGTCGCTCAGCGCGCGCACGAGGGCGGGGAGGCCGTAGCTCCCGAGGCGGGCGACACGCTCGCCGGCATTCGCGCTGAGCCCTGCCAGGAGCCGCGCGGCCTGACGCTCGGCGTAGCGGTCGCGAAAGTCGAGCCCGTGGGAGGCGTCGTATCGCTCCCAGTACTGTCGGGCCGGGCCGAGGTCGCCCGTCGCGCCCGGCGACGGAGGCGGGTCGGCGGCGTTGATCCCCGCCTCGACGCGCGCGAGGGCGAGGAGCACCCGCCGCTGTTGATCGGCGGTGAGCGAAGGGAACTGCGCGAGCACGGTCGGCAGCGCGGCGGTGCCTCGGGCGGCGAGGCGCGCGGCGGCTGCGGGGTCTTCGCGCGCGAGGCTTCGCAGGTCTGCCAGCGTGCGCAGCGGCGCGTCGGGGGGGGAGGGGCTCCAGATCGCGGGCAGGTCTCGGCCGAGCAGGCGGTCGGGGTCGGTGCGCACGGCCGCGGCGAAGCCGACGAGGCCGAACCAGTCCGGGCGGAGGGCGCGGTCGAGCGCGAGAAAGCCCCCGACGCTGACCAGCAGCATCACCATCGCCGTCAGCGCGGCCTCTCGGAGCACGACCTTGATCATCGAGGGGGAGGCGCCGTCGATACCCCAGCGATGGGCGCGCCGTCACCCGTGGAGCCGCCCAGAACGCTCGTGCTGGGGGGAATGCCTCCAGGGGTGTGGCTGTTGACCGTCTCGGCGCGCGCGTGCTAGCAGCGCGGGCCGCGCGGGAGTGTCCATGGCGGGCACCGCTGCGCGGGACTGCGCGGCCAACCCCCTCTGTACAGCGCTCCCCGGCGGTGTACCTCGGCGCCGCGATCTCCGCCCCACGAAGAGCACCATGACCCCTCTCACCCAACTTGAATACGTGGCGAACCACGCCCTCCTCACCTTTCTGGCGTGGCAGCCGGCGGCGCGTCCCGGCGGCGGCGGCGGCGGCGGGACGGGGGGCGGTGCGGCGCACGCGGCGCCCGGCGGCGCGGCGCAGATGCTCAACAACTTCCTGCCCCTCGTGGTGGTGGCGTTCATCTACTTCTTCATGCTGCGGCCCATGAGCAAGCAGCGGAAGGAGGAGGAGGAGACGCAGAAGGCGCTGCGCAAGGGCGACCGCGTGGTGACCTCGTCGGGGATCATCGGCACGCTCCATGAGCTCGAGGAGCGCGAGGCGGTCATCGAGACCACCGAGAAGACGCGCATCCGGGTGCTGCGGAGCACCATCACCAAGAAGTACGACCCCGCCGCCGAAGCGCGCGCGGCGCAGGCGAAGTCGTGAGGTCCTGGGCATGAACCGAGGCTGGTATTGGCGGCTCGGCACCGTCCTCGCGGCGGTCGTCGTGGCGTTCGTGATCCTCTGGCCGAGTCTCCCGCGGGTGTCGACCGCGTGGGCGCGGAGCCACATTCCGTTCCGTCTCAACGAGGGCCTCGACATCCGCGGCGGTGCGCGGCTCTCGTATGATGTGCAGATCGAGCAGGCCATCGCGGAGCGTCGCAACGCCCGCATGGACGACGTGCGCGACCAGCTCGCCCGGGACCTCGGCATCCACCGCGGCACCGGGCGCCTGACCCCTGACGAGGGCAACCGCCTCGCGCAGCGGGTGTCGGTGCGCGCCGGCGGGAGCAACCGCGAGATGCGTGTGCGCTTCACGCAGGCGGCCGATGCCTCGAAGCTCAGCGACGAGGTGCTCACCCGCCTCGCGCTGCGTCGGGTGTCGGGCAGCGGCAACGAGGTCGCCCTCGCGCTCAAGCAGGACGAGGTCACCCAGCTCGAAGAGAACGCCGTGCGGCAGGCGATCCAGACGATCTCCAACCGCGTCGACGAGCTCGCCGTGCGTGAGACCTCCATCACCGCCCGCGGCGAGACCATCGTCGTCGAGGTGCCCGGGCAGGACCGCGCGTACTTCGACCAGATCCGCGAGATCATCCGCCGCACCGCGCGGCTGGAGTTCAAGATCCTCGCCGATGACTCATCGCTCATCGACGAGCTCGTGCAGGGCCAGGCCGTCACCGGCGCGGCCCCCGCGGCGCAGGGCACCAACACCCCCGCGAACACCGCCCACCCCGCGCCCGAGGGCGTGACGGTGGAGTACGAGAGCTCCCCCGTGGGCCCCGGCCGCCCCAACGCCACCGTGGCCTTCCTCATGGGCAACGGCGCTGAGGGTCGGCAGAAGATCCTGCAGTGGATCGAGTCGGTTCGGGCGCAGATCCCCGAGGGTCGGCAGATCCTCATCGGCAAGGCCGACCGCCGCGAGGGCACCGGCCCCTCGGTGGAGCGCTGGCGTACCTACGTGGTCTACGCGACCGCGCAGGTCGACGGCTCGATGATCTCCGACGCGCAGGTGTCGGTGGACCCGCAGGAGAACCGCCCCTTCGTGTCGTTGACCTTCAATCCCCACGGCGCCGAGGTCTTCGCGCGGGTCACCGAGGACAACGTCAAGAAGCGCTTCGCCATCGTGCTCGACGAGCGGGTGAACTCCGCGCCCGTGATCCAGACCCGCATCGCGGGCGGTCAGGCGCGCATCACCCTCGGCGGCGACAGTGACTTCCAGCAGACCATGCGCGAGGCCAACGAGCTCATGGTGGTCCTCCGCGCGGGCGCGCTCCCCGCGCCGCTGAGCGAGGGCAAGCAGGACTTCATCGGTCCGACGCTGGGCTCCGACACCATCCGCCACGCGCGCAACGCGATGATCGTGGGCATCGCCCTGGTGCTCACCTTCATGGCCGTCTACTACGGCGCCGCGGGGTGGATCGCCAACGGCGCGGTGCTCGTGAACCTGCTCCTGCAGCTCGCGGCGCTGGCGCTGTTCTCGGCGACCATCACCCTGCCGGGCCTCGCGGGCCTGGCGCTCACCGTCGGCATGAGCGTCGACAACAACGTGCTCATCAACGAGCGCATCCGCGAGGAGTTGCGCGCGGGCAAGTCGTTCCGCGCGGCGGTCGACGCGGGCTACAACCACGCGTTCACGGCCATCTTCGACGGCCACGTCACCACGTTCATCTCAGGCATCGTGCTGCTGGAGTACGGCTCCGGACCCGTGAAGGGCTTCGCGGTCACGCTGCTCATCGGGATCATCGCGAACCTGTTCACCGGCGTGTTCGCGACGCGCGTGGTCTTCGACTACCTCGTGCGCGGCCTGCGCGTGAAGCACCTGCTCGGGAAGTGACGCCATGGAACTGATCAAGCACGGGCGCGTCTACGACTTCATGTCGATCCGGAAGTACTGGATCGCGTTCTCCCTCATCCTCTCGGTGCTCTCGGCGATCCTGATCTGGAAGCCCGGGCCCCGCTACGGCATCGACTTCCTCGGCGGCACGGAGCTCACCGTGCAGTTCGAGAGCGCCGTCGACACCGGGCGCATCCGCGACACCCTTGAGCGCCTCGGGCACCACCACCCCGAGGTGGTGCCGAGCACCTCGCGCCCCAACGAGTTCATCATCCGCGTGGAGCGGGCCTCGTCGGTCTCCGCGGCGCAGGCGAACAACATCCAGACGCAGCTGCAGACCCTCCTCGCCCGCGACAGCGCCAACGGCACCCTCGGGTTCTTTCGCGTGAGCCCCGGCGGTGACCACATCGTCGTGCAGCTCGCGAGCAGCACCCTCGACGGCCGGCGCGTCGCCGCCCTCGTGCGTGAGGCCGGCGCCAACGTGCGCGGCAACGAGGCCCTGCAGGCCGGCGCCGTCGCCGACCACCGCTGGCAGGTTCCCCTCATCGGCATCGGCGACCTGATCTTCGACCAGCTCCGCAAGCCCACGGCCGACGGCGGCCTCGGCGTCGAGGGGCGGCTCAACGCCTCGGTGTGGGTGTCGCCCAAGGCGGGCCGCGAGCTTCGTGAAGCCGCCGTGCGCGCGGTGCTCTACTCCATCGTGTTCATCATGATCTTCGTGGCGTTCCGCTTCGACCTGCGCTTCGCGCCGGGCGGGGTCCTCGCGCTCACCCACGACTCCCTCGTGACCCTCGGGTTCTTCGTGGTGACCCGCAAGGAGGTCACCATCTCCACGGTGGCGGCCATCCTCACGGTCGTGGGCTACTCGATGAACGACACGATCATCGTCTACGACCGCATCCGCGAGAACCTCGCGAAGCGCCGCGGCGCCCGCATGCTTGAGGTGATCAACTTGTCGGTGAGCG